>NZ_SSXE01000111.1 GCF_021699195.1 Nonomuraea sp. MG754425
CCCCCGAGACCCCCGAGCCGTCCCGGGAGGGCCCGACCGCGTCGCCCGAGGACGTGGCCGGCCCGCGGGCCGCGTCCGGAACCCCGCTGAACACCGTCCCGCTGATTGTCGCGATATTCCTCGCCGTGGTGGTGAGCGGTGGCATCGTGGGCTGGATCGCGGCGGGCCGGGCCGCCCGCCGCCGTGAGGAGTCATCATGACCGCCCCGCAGGACGTCACCCCGGCCGCCCGCTCCGGCGTCGCCACCGCCACCGACACCGCCACCGACACCGAGCCCGACGCCACCGCCGCCGACGCCACCGCCGCCGACCCAGCGGCCGACCCAGCAGCCGATACCGTCGCTGAGCCCGAGCCCGGACAGGCCGCCGCGTCCGGCGAGCAGCCGTCCGGCTGGAGCGCCTCCGATGGAGGCGCGGCGGGTGGGAGTGCGTCCGATGGAGGCGCGTCCGGTGAGAGCACGGCCGGTGAGAGCACGGCCGGTGGGGATGAGGCGGGCGGAGAGCCGGTCGCGGGAGGCGGGGCCGGCGCCGACCGGCCTGCCAGGCGTGCGCGTTTCACGCGGGCCAAGGTGCTCGGGGCGCTGGCCGCGATGCTGGTGGCCGCGATCGCCGCCACCGCCGTCCTGCAGTGGTTGTCCGCCGCCCAGGCCGAGGACGCCCGCGCCGGGCTGGCGTCCGAGCGCGACCTGCGCCTGGAGGTGTCCGGCGCGGCGAGCGCGTTCAGCCGCGCCCTGCTCAGCTACGACTACCAGAACCTCCAGAGCACCCGCTCCACCCTCGCCGCCCAGGCCACGGGCGACTTCCTGGCCACCTACGACGCGGCGTTCGGCGGCGCGATGGCGCAGGTCATCGTCAAGCTGAAGGCCACCTCGCAGGCTACGGTGCGCGAGGTGTACCTGGCGGACGTGGACGAGGCCACCGCCCACGCCATCGTCGTCGTGGACCAGCAGGTGAACACTTCGGAGGCGATCCGCTCGGTCAAGGATTCGCACCTTAAGATCAGTCTTGTGAAGGAGAAGGGGACCTGGAAGATCAATGACGTGACCGTACTCGGCGCGGCGTCGGAGGACCAGTACAACCTCAACGGCGACGAGAAGAAGGACTGACGATCGGCCCGTTAGCGATGGGCGGCCACCCCGACGAGGTGCGCGCTCCCGAGACATGGCTCACAGAGGTGGAGATCGAGCGGGCGGCCCGCTTCAAGTTCGAGCAGGACCGCACGATCTTCATCGCCGCCCACCTCCTGATCCGGATCTGCGCCGCGCAGGCGCTCGACGCCGACCCGGCGGAGCTGACGCTGCTGCAGTACTGCGACACGCACGGCTTCGGGCACGGCAGACCGTACCTCCGGCAGGCCCCCGACCTGGGGGTCAGCTTCAGCCACACGCACGGCTACGTGTGCGCGGCGGCCGGTCCCGGCAAGGTCGGGGCGGACGCCGAGCGGGTACGCCCCGGAGCCCTCGACAGCATGCTGGCCGACCGCGTGCTCACCCCGCGCGAGCGCGGCCTGGTCACCGGCAACGACGAGCTGATCAGGCACTGGACCCGCAAGGAGGCGCTGATCAAGCGCGGCGAGCTGACGCTCGACAAGGTGCGCGAGGGCGGCGACGACCTCACCGGCCGCCACCTGCTGGAGTGGAGCGCCGGGCCGGACATCAGGGTGGCGGTCATCACCGACAGCCCCGCCAGGCGGGTGCCCATCCCCGGGCACGGCTCCTGAGGAGCGCGCCCGGATTCCGCCCCCTCCGGCGCAGCACGCCACGTGCGCTAAATTGGGGAATCATGAGCGCGCCTCGCTGGCTTTCTCCCGCCGAACAGCGTGCCTGGCGTACGCACCTGGCGCTGCACAAGCTGCTCATGCACCGGCTCGACCGCGAGCTGCAGGAGCACGCACTCTCGCTGAACGACTACGAGATCCTCGTCGACCTCTCCGAGAGCCCGGACCGCCGCATGCGGATGAGCGACCTGGCCGACGCGACGATCCAGTCACGCAGCCGGTTGTCGCACCAGATCTCCCGCATGGAGGCCAAGGGCCTGGTGACCAGGGAAGACTGCCGCGACGACCGGCGGGGCACGTTCGCGGTGCTGACCGACGAAGGCTGGGAGACGATCCAGCGGGTCGCGCCGGCGCACGTGGCGAGCGTCCGCGAGCACTTCGTGGACCGGCTCACCGACGACCAGCTCGACGCGATCGAGGAGGCGTACGCGCCGATCGTCGAGCATCTGAAGAAGCTGCGCTGACACCCAACCGATACCGGTGACGGCACGCGGCCCGTCCACTGGTCGATACGATCCCGTCATGCTCAGAAGACTCCTCGTCGTGGCCGTGCTCGCGCTGGCGTCCGCGTGCTCGTCGGGCGGCGGCGGGGCCGAGCTGCCCCCTGGGCCCGACCTGATGAAGAAGGCCGCCGAGGCCATGAAGACGGTCAAGTCGGCCGGTTTCTCGATCGCGACCGAGGGCAAGCCGCAGGTGCCGGTCAAGAAGGCCGACGGCCGGCTCACGGCGGCGGGCGACGCCGAGGGCACGCTCACGCTCGACGTCCTGGGCACCCTCCAGGAGGTCTCCTTTGCGCTGGTCGGCGAGACGGTGCACTTCAAGGGGCCGACGGGCGGCTTCCAGAAGATGACGCGCGAGCAGCTCGCGCAGTTCTACGACCCGTCGGTGATCCTGGAGCCCACCAAGGGCATCGCGCGGCTGCTCACCGCCGCCACCGACCCGAAGGTGGAGGCCGTCGAGAGCGGCTCCTACCGTGTCGCCACCACCTTCCCCGCCGAGGCCGTCGCCACGATCGTGCCGGGAGTCACGCAGGGCGTGGCCGGCAAGGTCTGGCTCGACCAGGCCAGCAGCCGGCTCACCAAGGCGAGCCTGCCGTTGCAGGGCGGCACGGTGACGGTGTCGTTCAGCGACTACGACGCGCCCGTCACGATCACGCCGCCCGCCGGCGGGTGAACCACGGCAGGCCCGGAATGAGGCGCGCCCGCCGGGTGGTGCTCGGCGCGGGCGGCGCGGTGGTGCTGCTCGCCGCGCTGGACGCGTACGTGGTGGTGACGGTCCTGATCGACGTCGCCGAAGACGTCGGCATCCCGCTGAATCACCTGGAGCGGGCCACCCCGATCGTCACGGGCTTCCTGCTCGGGTACGTCGCCGCGATGCCGCTGCTCGGCCGGCTCTCCGACCGCTACGGGCGGCGGCCGCTGATCCACGCCTGCCTGGCGGCCTTCGCGCTGGGCTCGGTGCTGACCGCGCTGGCGGCCGGCGAGGTCATGGTCGTGACCGGACGGGCCGTGCAGGGCGTGGCCGGGGGCGCGCTGTTACCGATCACGATGGCGCTCATCGGCGACCTGTGGGACGAGCGGGAACGGCCGCTCGCCCTGGGGGCGGTGGGAGCGGCGCAGGAGCTGGGCAGCGCGCTCGGGCCGCTGTACGGCGGGCTGCTGGCCGGGATCCCGAGCCTCGTGGTCGCGGGGGTGGAGCTGGGCGGCTGGCACGCCATCTTCTGGATCAACGTCCCGCTCGCCGCCCTGGCCGCCCTCGCCATCCACCTCACCGTCCCGGCGACGCCCGCCCCCGGACCGGACCGAAGCCCAGAAACCGGCACCAGCCGGCCCGAGCGGGTGGACGGGATCGGCGGCGCGCTGCTCGCGCTGGCGCTCGGCCTGCTGGTGATCGGCCTGTACAACCCCGACCCCGCCACCGCCGTCCTCCCGCCGTGGGGCCCGCCCGTGATCGCGGCCGGCGTCCTGACGGGCGTGGCGTTCGTGTGGTGGGAGATCCGCTCCCCCGTACGTCTGCTCGACCTCACCGGCGCCCGCAAGGGCCCGCTGCTGGCCACCCTGGGCGTCAGCTTCCTGGCCGGGGCCGCGCTCCTCGTCACCATGGTGTTCGTGCAGCTCACCGCGCAGACCCTGCTCGGCGAGCAGGCGCTGGGCGCGGCGCTGGTGCTGGCCAGGTTCCTGGCGGCGCTGACCGTCGCGGCGCTGCTGGGCGGGCTGCTGGCGCGCCGGTTCGGCGACCGGGCGGTGGCGGTGGCCGGCATGGCGCTGGCGGCGGGCGGTTACGGGCTGATGAGCCGGTGGCCGCTCGACCTGGCGGCGGCGGGCTTCGTCGTGGACCGCGACCTGGTGATCGCCGGTCTCGGCCTGGGCCTGGTGATCGCGCCGGTGTCGGCGGCGGTGCTGCGCGTGAGCGCGGCGGCCCAGCACGGCGTGGCGTCGGCGGCGGTCGTGGTGGCCAGGATGATGGGCATGCTCATCGGCATCGCCGCCGTGTCGGCGTGGGGCTTCTACCGGTTCCAGTCGCTGACGGCGCACCTGGACACGCCGCTCCCGTTCGGCGTGGACCCGCCGGCCTACCAGCGGCGGCTCGCCGACTACACCGCCCAGGTGCAGGCGGCGCTGCACACCGAGTACACCGAGATGTTCCTGGTGACGGCGTTCATCTGCGTGGCGGGCGCGGCCCTGGCCGTCCTGATGCCACGCCGCCGCTGAACCGCCCTCTCCGGGCGAGACGGGCTGCCCCGCCCGGAGAGCGGCCGTCAGGGCGAGAGCCGGTGCAGGTCGCGGGGGAACGCGGTGACCTGCCGGACGTTGGCCGCCCCCGTCAGCCGCGCCGTCCACCGTTCCAGCCCCAGCGCGAAGCCGCCGTGCGGCGGCATCCCGTACCGGAAGGTTTGCAGGTATCCCTCGTAGGCCGCCGTGCCCTCGCCGCGCTCGGCCAGGGCCCGCTCGTAGTCCTCGTACCGGTGCAGCCGTTGCCCGCCGGTGACCAGCTCCAGGCCACGGAAGAGCAGGTCGAACCCGTTGGAGTAGGCGGGCCGCGCCGGGTCGGGGTGGGTGTAGAACGGCCGCTTGGACATGGGGTACCCGGTGACGAACAGGAATTCGGACCCGTGCTCGCGCTCGGCCCACTCCGACAGCCACCGCTCCTGCGCGGGCGCGAGGTCGGGCTCGTCGGAGGAGGTGAGCCGCTGCGCCTCGGTGAAGTGCACGGCGGGGATCTCGGCGGGCACGTCCGGCGGCACGACGCCGAGCAGGCCGAGCGCGGGAGCGGCGCGGTGGCGTACCGACTCCAGCATGCCCGCCACGACCTCCCGCAGCGCCGCCATCACGTCCCGGTGGTCGCGGACGAAGC
Source organism: Nonomuraea sp. MG754425 (assembly GCF_021699195.1). Classification (GTDB taxonomy): domain Bacteria; phylum Actinomycetota; class Actinomycetes; order Streptosporangiales; family Streptosporangiaceae; genus Nonomuraea. The sequence continues at coordinate 5,131 of NZ_SSXE01000111.1, forward strand.
CCATCTCGGCGTCGAGGCTCGTGTACTGGGCCAGGTGCCGCGCGGTGTCGTGCGGCTCGGCGCGGAAGACCGGCCCCACCTCGTAGACCCGCTCGAACACCCCGACCATCGCCTGCTTGTAGAACTGCGGCGACTGGGCGAGGTACGCGGGCCGCCCGAAGTAGTCGATGCCGAAGACGTTCGCCCCGGACTCGGTGGCCGAGCCGACGATCTTGGGCGTGTGGATCTCGGTGAAGCCGAGCCGGTCGAGCGTCTCGCGGAACCCGGCCACGCTCGCGGCCGAGATCTCCAGCCCCGCCCGCAACATCGGGTGCCGCAGCGCGACCGGCGCGTGGTCGAGCACGGTCGGCAGCGACGCCCCGACCACGGGCCGGTACAGGTCGAACGGCGGCGCCTCGTCCGGTTCGGCGAGCACCTCGACCTCGGGCGAGACCAGCTCGTAGCCGCCGGGCGCCCGCCCGCTGGCGGCCACCGTGCCGGTGACCCGCACGACGCTCTCCTCGGGCGGCAGGTCGCACGCGGCGACCGCCTGCGTCAGGCCGGTACGGTCCCTGACGAGAAGGAAGGACACGGTTTTGAGTTGCCGGCGGCGATGGACCCATCCGGCGATCGTCACTCGTCGGCCGGCGTGCTCAGCGAGCTCCGCCGACATGACACGAGAGATCATCACAGCTCCTGTCGAAGGAAGTGCATGACCCCTTGGGAGTGCGGGGGAGAAGGGAGCTCCCGGTGCCACCGCACTTTCGCCGCCCTTCGAAGGGGCGGCCTCGGCGACCCGATGACGGGGGTCAGACCGGCGGGGCATTTCCTCCCCGCACTCGGGAGTGTCTTCACCGGCGGGGCCCGGGGCCGCCTTCGCAGCTACCGGCGGCTCTCTGGGCCCGTGCGGCCCGCTGGCTACTCGTCTCCTTCGACGTGTTGCCGCCGATCCTACGATCACGCGGGACCGGCGGCAAAACGGGTTTCCGCTACCTGTCCTTCTTGGCGCGCTTCTCGCGGATCTTCATCGTCACCTCGATCGGCGACCCGGCGAAGCCGAACTCCTCGCGCAGCCGCCGCTCGATGAAGCGCCGGTAGGTGTCCTCCAGCCATCCGGAGGTGAACAGCACGAACTTGGGCGGCTCGACGGACGCCTGCGTGGCGAAGAGGATCTTCGGCTGCTTGCCGCCCCGCACCGGCGGCGGGGTCTGCTGGACCAGCTCGGTGAGGAACGCGTTGAGCCGGGCCGTCGGCACCCGGGTGGACCAGGAGTCGAGCGCCTTCTCCAGGGCCGGGACGAGCCGGTCGAGGTGCCGTCCGGTCTTGGCGGAGACGTTGACGCGCAGCGCCCACGGGGTGCGGACGAGCTGCCGGTCGATCTCCCTCTCCAGGTAGTAGCGCCGGTCCTCGTCGAGCAGGTCCCACTTGTTGAAGGCCACCACCATGGCCCGGCCCGACTCGATGACCAGGCCGATGATGCGCAGGTCCTGCTCGGTGAGCGTCTGGCTGGCGTCGATCAGCACGACCGCCACCTCGGTGCGCTCCAGCGCGGCGCGGGTGCGCATGGCGGCGTAGAAGTCGGCGCCCTGCAGCTCGCGGTCGCGCCGCCGGATGCCGGCGGTGTCGATGAAGCGCCAGGTGCGCCCGCCGAGCTCGACCAGTTCGTCGACGGGGTCGCGGGTGGTGCCCGCCATCGGGTCGACCAGCACCCGCTCCTCGCCCGCCAGCTTGTTGAGCATGGAGGACTTGCCGACGTTGGGCTTGCCGAGCAGCGCGACCCGGGCGGGCCCGCGCGTCGCGCCGAAGGTGACCTCCGGTGTCTCGGGCAGCGCGTCGAGTATCACGTCGAGCAGGTCGCCGCTGGAGCGGCCGTGCAGGGCCGAGACGGGGTACGGCTCGCCGAGCCCGAGCGACCACAGCGCGGCGGCCTCCAGCTCCAGTTGCTGGTTGTCGACCTTGTTGGCGGCCAGGATGACCGGCTTGCCCGACTGCCGCAGCACCGAGCCCACGAGCTCGTCGGCGTCGGTCGCGCCCACGGTGGTGTCCACCACGAACACGATCACGTCGGCCAGCTCGACCGCGACCTGCGCCTGCTCGGCGATGCGCAGGTTCATGCCGGTGGCCTCGGGGTCCCAGCCGCCGGTGTCGACCACGGTGAAGCGGCGGCCCCGCCAGTTGGCCTCGTAGGTGACGCGGTCGCGGGTGACGCCCGGCACGTCCTCGACGACCGCCTCCCGGCGGCCGATGATGCGGTTGACCAGCGTGGACTTGCCGACGTTCGGCCGTCCTACGATGGCGACGACCGGCAGCGGAGCTTCGTGGTGCTCGTGCTGCTCGTCGATTTCCAGGTCGTCGAGGCCGGCCTCGATCCATTCCCCGGTTGACACGTTGTTTCGTCCTTAGATGAGTACCGCACCCGAACCGTTCAGGTGCGCTCCTTGACCAGTCTCAGCACCTCCGCGACGACCTCGTCGAGAGTCAGCGCGGTGGTGTCGAGCTCGATGGCGCCAGCCGCCATCGAGAGCGGGTCGGTCTTGCGTGTTGAGTCAAGGGTGTCACGCCGGGCCAGGGCCTCCTGCTGCGCCTCCACGGTGGAGCCGGCGACCTCGGCGTTGCGGCGGCGGGCGCGGGCCTCCGCGCTCGCCGTCAGGTAGATCTTGACGGCGGCTCGCGGCCAGACGACGGTGCCGATGTCGCGGCCCTCGACCACGATGTCACCCGCACCGATGATCTCCCGCTGGAGCGCGACGAGCCGGGTGCGCACCTCGGGCACGGCGGCGACGGCCGAGACCGCGCCGGTGACCTCGCTCTCCCTGATCGGCCCGGCCACATCGACGCCGTCGACGTGGATCGCGGGCCCGTCGGGGTCGGTGCCGGAGACGATGACGGGCTCGCCGCAGCGGGCCGCGACGGCGGCGTGGTCGGCCAGATCGACACCCTGGTGGAGCATCCACCAGGTCATCGCGCGGTACATCGCCCCGGTGTCGAGGTAACGCAGGCCCAGCGCGCGGGCGGTTCCGCGCGAGACGCTCGACTTGCCCGACCCCGAAGGACCGTCCATGGCGACGACCAGACCGGTCACGGCCTCCCCCTCTTCACGTGTTGTCCAACCCCGAAGAGGCTACCGCCTCCGCGTCAGTCGGCGATCCAGCTTCCGTGGAAGCCGAGCGGCACCCGGGCGGGCAGGTGGACGGTGGCGACCGGCTCGCCGGTGAAGTCCTGGGCGGGCAGGATGACCAGGTCCGCGGCTCCCCGCGCCGGGTTGTTCACGAACGTCATCACGTAGCCGTCGTCTTCGTCCGCCCCCGAGCCGACGAAGACGGGCTCGCCCACGTACGCGCCCCGCCCGAACTGCCGTGACTCCTGCGTGCCCCGCTCCAGGTCGTGCTTGATGAGTGTGTTGTCGAAGGCCCCGTCCGGCAGGTCCTCCAGCTCCTCCACCGCGCCGCCGGGCCCGCCCACCAGGTCCTGCAGCTCACGGGTGGCGGCGGTGTAGCCGTAGCGGTAGGGCCGGCCGGTGCGGCGCTCGTCCATGCGCGGGAACTCCTGCGTACGGTCGTCGAGCCGGGTCTGCCCGACCCGGCCGGTGGCCAGGTCGATCCGCCAGCGGTCCAGCGTGGGCGGCCCGCCCCCGTCGAGCCGGGCGTCCACGAACCCCTTCGGGTAGCTCACCAGGTCCACCACCACCGTGTCGCCGTCGTCGTAGGCGTTGAGCGTGTGGAAGACCCAGCACGACGGCGCCTCCACCCAGCGCAGGTCGCCGGTCCGGCGCGACATGAGGCCGATGCGGGCGGGGTGGTCGTCGTTCCACGCGTACGGGAGCCGGTGCCCCTTCTCGGCGTGGGCCATGCTGAACGTGACCGGCAGGTCGTAGATCACCACGAACCGCTCGGTGATCGCGAAGTCGTGCACCATGGGCGCGTCGGCGATCGGGATGTCGGTGACCTGCGTGACCGTGCCCTTGGGGTCGAGCACGAGGTGCTGGTGGTGGTCCCAGCCGAAGAAGTACGCCAGCGCGTGCAGCTCGCCGGTGACCGGGTCGAGGTGGGTGTGCGCGGCGAACCCGCCCGGCAGCCCGCCGTCGAAGTCGCACGCGCCGACGGTGTCGAGCTCGTAGCCCAGCTCGTACGGCAGCGCCCCCGCCTCGACGGTGGCGAACGTGCGCCCGCCCAGCCCGATGACGTGGGTGTTGGCCGCGAAGTCCATGTCCGCGTGCACGGGCCCCGGCCTGCGCTGCTCGCCGAGCCGGTCGGCGACGCGGGCGCTGCGGACCCAGCGGTTGCGGTACCACTCGGCGCGGCCGTCGCGCAGCCGTACGCCGTGCACCATGCCCTCGCCGAAGAACAGGTGGCTCGCGCTGGGGTCGTCGAGGCTGAGCGGGTTGGGGCCGTTACGCAGGTAGCGGCCGGTGAGCTCGGCGGGGATGCGGCCGGTGACGTCGAGATCGAAGGCGGTGATCTCCTCGCTGACAGGCGCGAATCCGTCCTTGTAGGGAGTGGTCATGACGTGTCCCTTTCGGTCAGGAATGGCGTGAGGACCGAGGCGCAGAGGAGCCGGAAACGCGGCTCGGCCTCGTCTGTCTCGAAATAACCCGAAATTTCCAGACTTACCGCGCCGTGTACGGCCATCCACAACATGTCGGCGATCTCCGCGGCCTCGGCCCCGCGCAGCACCCCGGCCTCCAGGCAGACCGCCACCCCGCGGATCAGCAGGTCGAACGTGCGCCTGGCGGTGTCCATGGCCTCGGGACTCGGCCGGAAGCCGGAAAACGCGCCCTCGAACATGACCCGGTAGTAGTCGGGCTCGCCCAGCGCGTACGCCCGGTAGGCCCGCAGGCCCATGTGCAGCCGTTCGAGCGGATCGTCGTGCGGCGGCACCTCCAGCAGCCAGCGCTCGAACCGCGCGAACCCCTCCAGCCAGAGCGCCTCGCCGAGCCCGTCCTTGCCGCCGAAGAGCGTGTAGATCACTTTGGTGGAGCAGCCCACCTCGCCGGAGATCCGCCGCACGGTGAGCGCCCCCGGCCCCTCGCGGATGAGCAGCCCCTTGGCCGCGTCGAGGATGACCGCCCTGACGACGCTCTGGCCCTCTCGCTGGGCCTGCTGGTACGCGGATACCGTCATAAGGGGTAACGCCGTTTCTGGTCGGTAACACTGTTACCCTCTTCTATACGCCCCTTCCCGCCCCCCGTCAACGGCCCGGCGCAGGACTAAGCCCGTCCTGACCGGTAAGTGGCCCCGTGTGAGCAGCGGAGCCCGCGTCACCGTGGTCGTGACCGGCAGGGACAGGCTGCGGGCGCTGACCCGCTCGCTCCCCCTGCACCCCCGCCCGGTGATCCTCGTGGACAACGGCTCCGCCGACGGCACCGCCCGGTTCGTCCGCCGGCACTTCCCCGACGTCCACGTGACCGAGGCGGGCCGGGACCTGGGGACGACCGCCCGCGACATCGGCGCCCAGATGGCCGGGACCCCTTACGTGGCCTTCGCCGACGAGGACTCCTGGTGGGCCGCCGGCGCGCTGGAGCGGGCCGCCGACGTGCTGGACGCCCACCCGAGGCTGGCGGTGCTGTGCGCACGCGTGCTGGTGGGCCGGGACCAGCGCCTGGACGCGGCGTCGGAGCGGATGCGCCGCTCCCCGCTCGGCGTCGAGCCGGACCTGCCGGGGCCGAGCGTGCTGGAGTTCCCCGCGTACGGGGCGGTGGTGCGCAGGGAGGCGTTCCTCGACGCGGGCGGGTTCGACGACGTGATCCTCGCCTCCGGCGAGGACGAGCGGCTGGCCGTGGACCTGGCCGCGAAGGGCTGGGGCCTGGCGTACGTGGACGACGTGGTGGCCCACCACCACCCCGCGCCCGCCGGGGACCCGCGCGACGGGCAGGCGCGGGCGGCCCGCAACGCCGTGCTGGCCGCGGTGCTGCGCCGCCCGTGGCGGGTGGTGGCACGGCGCTCGTTCGAGGCGCTACGGGGTGGCTCAGCGGGCCGGTCCGGCCTGCGCACGGCGCTGCGTGACCTGCCCAGGGCACTGGCCGGACGCCGCGCCCTGCCGGCCCCCGTGGAGCGGGCCCGCCGCCGGCTGGAGCGGCCCGGCGGCTGACCCGCGGGAGAGGCCGGTCCAGCCGTCCTCATGCCCGCCCGGCGGTCAGCGCGAACACCCACACCGGCATCAGCCCCCGCCCGAGCAGCCTGTAGAGGGAGAACGGGCTGCCGCTCACCGCCTCCTTGTAGCGGACGGCCGCCCGCCCGGTCAGGTACCACCGGCGCGGGCCGTCGTCCGGCCGGGTGAACTGGACGACCGCGTCCCGCCGGCCCAGGCTGACGGGCTGGTGGACGTAACCGAACCGGAAGGGCCGCGGCGTCCCGCCGCGCAGCGTGGCGGCCAGCGAGTCGGCCGCGGCCAGGCCCATCGGGATGCCGCCCTGGCAGGTGCCGTGCAGGACGCCGAAGCGCTGGGTGGCCGCGGCGGCGTCCCCGACCGCGTACACGTCGGGGTGGGACACCGAGCGCAGCGCCGCGTCCACCACGATCCGGCCGCGCTCGTCCACGCTGAACCCCGAGGCGGCGGCCAGGGGCAGGCCCCTGGTGCCGGTGGTCCAGACCGTGGCGTCGGAGTGGATCAGCTCGCCACCGCCCAGCTCCACGCCGTCGGGCAGCACCTTGGTGATCTCCACATCGGCCCGCACCTCGACGCCGAGCCGTTCCAGCGCCCCGTCCAGGTACGCCCGCGCGCCCGCGCCCATCATCGCCCCCGGCCGCCCCCTGGTCAGCAGGACGACGCGCAGGCTCGGGCGGGACTCGGCCAGTTCGGCCGCCGTCTCGACGCCGGTCAGCCCGCCGCCGGCGACGACCACCGTGCCGCGTCCGAGACTGTCGAGGCGTCGCGAGAGCCGCAGGGCGGCCGCGTGGTCGTCGTAGGCGTGGGCGTGCTCGGCGACGCCGGGCACGGCGGCGTCGGTGACGGTTCCGAGCGCGTAGACCAGCTTGTCGTAGCCGAGCTCGCGCCCGTCGTCGAGCCGCACCCGCCGCCGCGCCGGGTCGATCGCGGCCACCCGGCCCAGCGCGAACTCGACGCCGGTGCCGGCCAGCACGCCTGCCAGCGAGTGGTCGACCAGCCGGGCGCCGGCCGCCGTCTGGTGCAGCCGCAGCCGCTCGGTGAACCTGGGGGACGCGTTCACCAGCGTGACCCGGACGCCCGCCTTACGGGTCCTGCGGGCGAGCCTGATGGCCGCCGCGACGCCGGTGTAGCCTCCGCCGAGTACCAGGATGTCGGTCATGTCCTTGCCTCCTCGATTCCGCACTCGCGGACGGATCAAGGAGGCCAGGATGTGACATCGGCCCGGGAGAGGCTAGGGAACCTGCCAGCCGCGCTCGCGCAGCGCCTCGGTGAGCGGGCCGGCCGCGCCGGGCTCCACCGACAGCTCGGCGAGGCCCAGGGGCAGGCCGGGGGCGTGCTCGAGGCGCACGTCCTCGACGTTGACCCCGACCTCGTCGCACACCAGGAACAGCCGGGAGAGCTGGCCGGGACGGTCGCCGATCACGACCTGGACGGCGGCGTAGGAGGAGGCCGGGCCGCCGTGCTTGCCCGGGATGCGGTCGTGGCCCACCACGCCGCGCTTGAGGAGCTGGGTGATCTCGTTGGTGGCGGTGCCGTCGCCCTCCGACAGGGCGCGCAGCGCGCTCGCCGCGTCGGCCAGGTCGTTGGCCACCGCCTCCAGCACCTCGGCCACCGGGGCGGCGTTGCCGGACAGGATGCCCAGCCACAGGCCAGGGTCGCTGCCCGCGATCCGCGTGACGTCGCGCACGCCCTGCCCGGCCAGGCCCAGCGCGACGTCCGTGGCGTCGGCCAGGCGGGCGGCCACGGCGGAGGCGGCCACGTGGGGCGCGTGGGAGACCACGGCCACCGCGCGGTCGTGGTCGATCGCGCTCACCTCGACCGCGTTGGCCCCGCACAGCTCGATCAGCCGCAGTACGGTCGCCTTCGCCTCGGGGTCGGCCTCACCGGTCGGGCACAACGCCCACGGCCGGCCGAGGAACAGGTCGTCCCTGGCGGCTCCGGGACCGGACTTCTCGCGCCCGGCCAGCGGGTGGGAGGCGACGTAGGTGCCCAGGTCGCAGCCGAGCTGCGCGGCCCGGTGGATGGGCTCGGCCTTGACGCTGGCGACGTCGGTGTAGAAGCGGGCCGCGTCGATGCGCTGCAGTTCCAGCAGTTCGCTCGCCACGTGCGCCGGAGGCACCGCGATGATCGCCAGGTCCGCCCGCTCCGCAGCCGCCGTCGTGGCCCGGCCGGGAGGCACCGGCTGCCACTCCTCGCCCGCGCCCAGCTCCCGCGCCAGCCGTACGGCCCCCTGATCACGATCGGCGAGCAGCACCCGGACGCCGCGCTTGCGCAGCGCCAGCGCCGCGGAGGTGCCGATGAGACCGGTGCCGACGACGAGCACGGTACGAAGTTCCATCTCGATGTCCTGATTTATCGGGCCGTTCGGGCTGTTGGGTGTCGCACGGTTCACGCACCGTGCCTTCGGGTGTTCCTGACGGGCTTCCGGGGGCGACCGCCGGGGCTATTGGGCGATGTCCTGGCGCAGCGCCACCGCGCCCCGCAGATAGACATGCTGGATCTCCGAGCGCGGACGGTCGATCTCCACGTGGGCCATGAGCCGCACCACGCGGGGCAGCGCGCCCGGCACGTCGATCTCGGCGCAGCAGATCAGCGGCACCTCGTGGAAGCCCAGCTTGCGCGCCGCGAGCGCCGGGAACTCGGCCGTCAGGTCGGGCGTGGCCGTGAACAACACGCTGATCACGTCGTCGGGGGTCAGGTTGTTGCGCTCCATGATCGCGCTGACCAGCTCGGTCGTGCCCGAGATGACCGAGTCGCGGTCGTCGGCGTCCACCTGGATCGCCCCGCGGATCGCCCGCACCATGTGCCCAATCCCCTTCTCTACCGGCAAGCCCGTCACCAGACCGGGAAAGCCCGTGCGCAGCTCCGCACGGGCTCCCGCGTCCGCCCAGATTACAGCTTCACGGCCGCATAAAGCTCCCCGACCTCCTTCAGGGTCAGCGCCCTGACGGTGCCCGGCTTGGTACGGCCCAGCTTCACCGGCCCGAACTCGATCCTGGCCAGGTCGATCACGCGGTGACCGCTCTCCTCCAGCATCCGCCGGACGACGTGCTTGCGGCCCTCGTGCAGCACGATCTCGACCAGCGCCTGCTGGCCGTGCTCCTGCACGATCGAGAACGAGTCGGCCCTGGCGATGCCGTCCTCCAGCTCGACGCCCTGCTTGAGCCGGCGCGCCAGGTCGCGCGGGATCGGCCCCGGCACCTTGGCCCAGTACTTCTTCTGCACGCCGTAGCTGGGGTGCGTCAGCCTGTTGGCCAGCTCGCCGTCGTTGGTGAGCAGCAGCAGGCCCTCGGTCTCGGTGTCGAGCCGGCCCACGTGGAACAGCCTCGGGGCCAGTTCCTCGACGAAGTCGGCCAGGCACGGACGGCCCTGCGGGTCGTCCATCGTGGAGACCACGCCGATCGGCTTGTTCAGCGCGTAGTAGACGAGGTCGGGCGCGGTCGGGATGCGCTTGCCGTCGACGTGGATGACCTGGGCCGCGGGGTCGACCTTGGCGCCGAACCTCCGCACGACCTGGCCGTTCACCGTGACGCGGCCGTCGCCGATCAGCTCCTCGCAGGCCCTGCGGCTGGCCACGCCCGCCTGGGCGAGCACCTTCTGCAGCCGTACGCCGTCGGGGACCTCGGTGGTGTCGCGCTCGTCGGTGTAGCCCTCGGGGTAGAAGGCGTGGTCGCGCAGGGGCTGCCGGGCGGCCTTCACCCGGCGCTCCTGGGGACTGCCGGGGCCCCGGGGGGTCTCGTAGCCGGCCCCGCTGCCGCCCTTGGTGCTCTGCCCGATGGTCCGCACCTCGTCGCGCCTGCCGTAGCGGGCCCGGCTCGAGCTCGACGTCGAGGACCTGGGCACGGCGCCGTCACGGCGTCCGCTGCGCCCGGCGCGGAACCCGCCCCGCTCGTCACGCCCGCCGTCACGGCGGCTCTCGCCCCGGCCGCCGAAACGGCTGTCGGGACGACTGTCGCGGCGCTCGTCGCGGCCCTCGGAGCGGTAACCACCCCGGGCCTCGGAGCGGTAGCCACTCCGGTCCTCGGAGCGGTAACCGCCACGGTCCTCGGAGCGGGGCCGCTCGTGACGCTCGCCGCGCCCGAACCGGTCCTCCCGGTCGCCACGGCCGAAGCGGTCCTCGCGCGGGGCCCGCTGGTCACGCTGGAAACGTTCGTCGCGCTCGCCGCGGCCGGACCGGTCGTCACGACCGCCACGCCCGAACCGGTCCGCACCGCGTCCGTTGCGGTCGTCACGCCGGTCATCACGCCGGTCGTCACGGCTGTAGCGCGTGTCCCGGGAGTAGCGGTCGTCGCGCCGCTCGCCCCGGTTGTCGCCGCCGTCCCTGCCGGACCTGTCGTCGCGGCGGGGCCGGTCGTCCTGGCGGAAGCGGTCGTCGCGCGGGTAGCGGCTCTCGCCGCGCGCGGGACGGCCCTGGCTCTCGCCGTCGCGCCCGCCTCCGTAGCGGGACCTGCTCCCGCCCCGGTCGGCGCGCAGGGCGTCGCGCGAGGACCGGTCACGGAACTCGCCGCGGCGGGAGTCCCCGCGGAAGTCACCGCGTGAGTCCCCGCGGAAGTCGCCGCGTGAGTCGTCGCGGCGGGGGCCGCCGCGGAAGTCGCCGTCGCGGCGGGGGCCGCCGCCGCGGGAATCGTCGTCGCGGCGGGGGCCGCCGCCGGCCCCGCCTCGGGTGCCGCCGCGGGTGTCGCCGCGGGTGTCGTCGGAGCGGAAGGCTGGACGCCCGCCGCGGCCGGAGCCGCCGGCAGGTCCACGACCGCGTCCATCACCGGACGGGGTGCGCCTGTTGATCACTTTGTCGTCTCCTCGAGATTCTCCAGGTCGTCGGGGAGGAAGGGGGCGAGCTCGGGGAGCTCGCTCAGATCCCGCAGTCCCAGACGTTCCAGGAAGTATGAGCTTGTCCGGTAGAGCACTGCCTGGCTCTCCGGGTCGGTGCCGGCCTCTTCGACCAGCCCCCTGGCGACGAGCGTCCGCATGACGCCGTCGCTGTTGACGCCGCGCACGGCGGCGACGCGGGCCCGGCTCACCGGTTGCCGGTAGGCCACGACCGCGAGGGTCTCCAACGCGGCCTGGGTCAGCCGGGTCTGCTGGCCGTCGCGGACGAACCGCTCGACCAGCGGCGCGCAGTCGGATCGCGTGTAGAACCGCCAGCCGCCCGCGACTTCTCTCAGGTCGAAACCCCGCCCGGCGGCCGTGTATTCCGCCGTCAGCGCGCGCAGAGCGGCGGCCACCTCGTGTGTGGGCCGCTCCAGCACCTGTGCGAGCGTCACTTCGGCGACGGGCTCGTCGACCACAAGCAGGATAGCCTCCAATGCCGCCTCGAGTGTCGGCCCGTCCACTCCCGCACCGCCCGGCACGCCCGCCCCATCGGGGTCGCCTTCCCCGTCCGTGGGCTCCAGGGCCTGGTCAGCGGCCGGATCCGGGTCGGCCGGCGGAGTCGCGGGGCGCTCCGTGACGTCCTGCGGGCTCTCAACGACCTCCTGAGGGCCTGCCACGGCCTGCGCCGGGCCTTCGGCCGTCTCCGGCCTGGACGAGGCGTCCTCGGCGTCCTGAGCGGCGGGCTCGGCGTCGGCCTCCACCCGGGGGGCGCCCGGCTGGGCGAGGGAGCCCGGGAGGGTCATCCAGGCGGGCAGCGGCGTGGGCTCCGAATCCGGCGACCTGCGGGGGTTGGGGAGCGGGTTGTCGTCAGTCATGGGATGGTCTCTCCGCGGATTCCTCGTAGTCGTCGCCCACCGCCACATCTCCGTCGTCGGTGCCCGTCCACGTCACGTGGAGGTCGCCCAGCGGCTCGACCTGCTCGAACGTCACCGCCGACTCCCGGAAGAGCTCCAGCGCGGCGAGGAAGCGCGCGATGACCTCGAAGGTCCCCTCGCAGTCGGCGACCAGCGCGCGGAAGGTGGCGCGCCGGAGCCGGCGCAGGTGCATGACCAGGATCGCCGCCTGCTCCTTGACGCTCGCCAGGGGCTGGTAGATGTGCCCCACGCTGACGGTGGGCGGCAGCTTCGGGGTGAACGCCCTGGCGGCGATGCGGGCGAACTGGTCGGGGCCGATGCCCAGGATCAGCTCGGGCAGCAGGTTGGCGAACTGCTCCTCCATCGGCGCGGTACGCGGGAAGCGCAGCGCCTCCTCGGCCATCCGCCCGGCGAAGACCTTGGCGACCTCTTTGTACGCCTTGTACTGCAGCAGCCGGGCGAACAGCAGGTCCCTGGCCTCCAGCAGCGCCAGGTCCTCCTCGTCCTCCACCTCGCCGGAGGGCAGCAGCCGGGCCGCCTTCAGGTCGAGCAGGGTGGCCGCCACCAGCAGGAAGTGGCTGGTCTGGTCGAGATCCCACTCGGGGCCCCGCGACCGGATGTAGGAGATGAACTCGTCGGTGACCTTGGAGAGCGAGACCTCGGTGATGTCCAGCTTGTGCTTGGCGATGAGGCCGAGGAGCAGGTCGAACGGCCCCTGGAAGACGTCCAGGTGAACCTGGAAGCCCTGGGGCTCGGTCTGCTCGGTGGTCACCTGGCCATTGTGGCAGGTGCCGGCCAGCGCGAGAGCACTTCGCGGGCCAGCTCACGGTAGGCGTTCGCGCCGAGCGACGACGGGTCGAACGTGGTGATCGGCTCACCGGCCACCGTCGCGTCGGGGAAGCGCACCGTACGGTTGATCACGGTGTGGAAGACCTTGTCGCCGAACGCCTCGACGACCCGGGCCAGCACCTCGCGCCCGTGCAGGGTGCGGGCGTCGTACATGGTGGCGAGCAGGCCCTCGATCTCGAGCTCCTCGTTGAGCCGCTCCTGGACCTTGGAGATGGTGTCCATGAGCAGCGCCACGCCGCGCAGGGCGAAGAACTCGCACTCCAGCGGCACCATGACGCCGTGGGCGCAGGTGAGCGCGTTGATCGTGAGCAGGCCCAGCGACGGCTGGCAGTCGATGAGGCACACGTCGTAGTGCGGCAGCAGCGGCTTGATGACGCGGCCGAGCACCTGCTCGCGGGCGACCTCGGTGACGAGCTGCACTTCGGCGGCCGACAGGTCGATGTTGCTGGGCAGCAGGTCGAGGCCCTCGACGCCGGTCTCCAGCAGCACCTCCTCGGCGGTGACGCCGCGTTCCATGAGCAGGTTGTAGACGGTCAGGTCGAGCTGGAGCGGGTTGATGCCCAGCCCGACGGAGAGCGCCCCCTGCGGGTCGAAGTCGACCAGCAGCACCTTCAGACCGCACTCGACCAGCGCCGCGCCCAGGTTGATGGTGGTCGTGGTCTTGCCGACGCCACCCTTCTGGTTGACCATCGCGACCACGCGCGCCGGGCCGTGCACCGCGGGCGGCACCGGCTCCGGGAACACCGGCCGCGGCCGCCGCGTCGGGCCGAGGTTGACGCCGTTGGACGGCGCGTTGGTCTTGGTGTCGCCCCAGGGGTTGTCGGGGGTCCCCGGAGTCGAACCCTTGGTCTCCACAGTCACCAGCTCGAACCTCCCTGACGATCCCGAACCGGACCGTCCGGACGGACACTATGGCGTCATCACTTAACGCGGCAAGGCGGCACGCCGTGGGCCGGCGCACGTCCCAAGAGACTATAGATCACTGCCGGGCGCGCGGATGCGCCGCGGCGTAGACCTCGCGGAGTTTGTCAACCGTGACCAATGTGTAGACCTGAGTGGTGGTCACGGAGGCGTGGCCGAGCAGCTCCTGCACCACCCTGACGTCGGCCCCGCCGTCGATGAGATGGGTCGCGAAGGAGTGCCGCAGCACGTGCGGGCTGATCCCGTCGAGGCCGGCCCGCTCGGCCGCGGCCTGGAGCACCTCCCAGGCGCCCTGCCTGGTCAGCCGGCCGCCGCGGGCGTTGAGGAAGACCGCGGGGGTACCGCGCCCGTGGGCGAGCAGCCCCGGCCGGGCCCGTACGAGGTAGGCGTCCAGCGCCGAGCGGGCGTAGCGGCCCAGGGGGACGACCCTGGTGCGGTTGCCCTTGCCGCGCAGGCGCGCCTGGTCGTCCTCCAGGTCGTCCACGGCCAGCCCGACGGCCTCGGAGATGCGGGCGCCGGTGCCGTAGAGCACTTCGAGCAGCGCGCGGTTGCGCAGTGTCAGGGGCGCGTCCTCGGGGCCGGAGGCGGCGATGAGCCGTTCGACCTCGTCGACGCCGATGGGCTTGGGCAGCCGGCGGAGCTGGCGCGGCGGGCGCACCTCGTGGGCGGGGTCGTGGGCCGTGACGCCTTCGCGCAGGGCGAAACGGTGCAGCCCGCGCACGGCGGAGACGGCGCGGGCGGCGGAGCCGGCGACGAGGGCGGGATGCTCGCCGTCGCCCTCGCGCAGCGCGGCGAGGAAGGCCAGCACGTCGGCCTCCCCCACCTCGCCGAGCTCCAGACGGCCCCGCGCCTGGAGATGCTCGAAGTATCGGCGCAGGTCACGCCGGTAGGACGCGAGCGTGTTGGCGGCCAGGCCGCGCTCCACCGCCAGATGGGCGAGGTAACTGGAGAGCACCGCCTCCACGAACTGGTCCTTCCGTCACGCCTCGGGGGCGTCGGCGGGGCGCAGCAGGGAGTGCCCCTCGACCGAAGCCGCATACGCGGCGAGGATACCGGCCACCGTCGAGGAATTGTGGATCATTCCCATGAGCGCCTTCTCGACCGCGTCGGCCAGCGGGACCCATTCGACCGGCATGTCGATTTCCTCGTGCCGGTGTTCGTAGCCGTTCTCCTCGTCGGGGATCTCGCTCAGGCCGCGCGCGAGGAAGACCCGCACCCGCTCGTCGGTCATGCCGGGCGAGGAGCGCAGGTCGACGAGCGTGTACCAGGTGTCGGCGCGGTAGCCGGCCTCCTCGGCGAGCTCGCGGGCGGCGGTGGTGACCAGCGGTTCGCCCGCCACGTCGCGGATCCCGGCGGGCAGCTCCCACATGAGGTGCCGGGTGGGGTGGCGGTACTGCCTGATCATCAGGACGCGGTCCTGCTCGTCGAGGGCGAGCACGGCGACCGCTCCCGGGTGGACGACGTAGTCGCGGTCGGCGACCTCGTCGCGGGGCATCCTGACGGTGTCGGTGACGACCTCGATCACGTAGCCCTTGAAGCGGTGTTTCGAATCGACGACGTCCCACGCCTCGGGCGTGTCCTCGACCCGCGTGCGCCCGTTCACTTGCCCACCTTCGCCGTGCCGACGCGGCTGTCGGCGTAGACGAGGGCCGCGCCGACGAGCCCCTTGAACATCGGGTTGGCCCGGGTGGGCCGGGAGCGGAACTCGGGGTGGGCCTGGGTGCCGATGAAGAACGGGTGGCGGTCGGCGGGCAGTTCGGTGTACTCGACCAGGCGGCCGTCGGGCGACAGGCCGGAGAAGACCAGGCCGACGTTCTCGAGCTGCTCGCGGTAGGCGTTGTTGACCTCGTAGCGGTGGCGGTGGCGCTCGTCGGCCTTGGCCTTGCCGCCGTAGAGGTGCCTGGCCAGGGTGCCCTCGCCGAGCTTGGCGGTGTAGCTGCCCAGGCGCATGGTGCCGCCCATGTCGCGCTCGCCGGCGACGACGTCCTCCTGGTCGGCCATGGTGGAGATGACCGCGTGCTTGGTGTCGGGGTCGAACTCGGCGGAGTTGGCGTCCTCGACGCCGGCCATGTTGCGGGCGGCCTCGATGACCATGCCCTGCATGCCGAGGCAGATGCCGAGCAGCGGGATCTTGTTCTCGCGGGCGTGGCGGATCGCGCCGATCTTGCCCTCGATGCCGCGCACGCCGAAGCCGCCGGGGACGAGCACGCCGTCCACGCCGTCGAGCTCGCGCTCGGCGCCTTCGGGCGTCTCGCAGTCGTCGCTCTTGACCCAGCGGATGTTGACCCGCGCGTCGTTGGCGAAGCCGCCGGCGCGCAGCGCCTCGGTGACCGACAGGTACGCGTCGGGCAGGTCGATGTACTTGCCGACGAGCGCGATCGTGACCTCCTTGGCCGGGCGGTGCACGCGGCGCAGGAGCTGCTCCCACTCCTTCCAGTCGACGTCGCGGAAGGGCAGGCCGAGGCGGCGCACGACGTACGCGTCGAGGCCCTCGGAGTGCAGCACCTTGGGGATGTCGTAGATGGAGGCGGCGTCGACGGCGGAGACCACGGCGTCCTCGTCGACGTCGCACATCAGGCTGATCTTGCGCTTGATCGCCGTCTGCACGGGGCGGTCGGAGCGCAGCACGATGGCGTCGGGCTGGATGCCGATGCTGCGCAGCGCCGCCACGCTGTGCTGGGTCGGCTTGGTCTTCAGCTCGCCCGACGGCCCGATGTACGGCAGCAGCGAGACGTGCAGGAAGAACACGTTGTCGCGCCCGACCTCGTGCCTGATCTGCCGCACGGCCTCCAGGAACGGCAGCGACTCGATGTCGCCGACCGTGCCGCCCACCTCGGTGATGACGACGTCCACCTCGGGGCCGGCCATGCCGCGGATCCGGTCTTTGATCTCGTTGGTGATGTGCGGGATGACCTGGACGGTGTCGCCGAGGTACTCGCCGCGCCGCTCCTTGGCGATCACGTTGGAGTAGACCTGGCCGGTGGTCACGTTGGCCGAGCCGTGCAGGTCGGTGTCGAGGAAGCGCTCGTAGTGGCCGACGTCGAGGTCGGTCTCGGCGCCGTCGTCGGTGACGAACACCTCACCGTGCTGGAACGGGTTCATCGTGCCGGGGTCGACGTTGAGGTAGGGGTCGAGCTTCTGCATGGTGACCTTGAGACCGCGGCCCTTGAGCAGGCGGCCGAGGCTGGACGCCGTGAGCCCCTTGCCGAGACTGGAGGCGACACCGCCGGTGACGAACAGATGCTTGGTTTGCGATGCGCTGCGCAAAGGGGCTCCCGTGGCTCGAGGTGTGGTCGATGTGTCCACGGGCTCTCAGGATATCAAACAACGCCCCTCACATGCCCGAACGGCATGACCTGACGGTAACTTTGGTCCCTATGTCACTAGTTCGTCGGGCTTTGGGGGCATTAATCCACCGCTCCTACACGGCGATCCAGCGCGCCGGGGCCATCACCGCGGCCGCTCCCGCCGGCTACCGCTTCCGCCGTCTCGGGGACGGGGTGAGCATCGCGTTCCCCCCTGGCGCGATCTTCGGCGAGCGGTGGATCGAGATCGGCGACCACACCCTCATCGGCGAGCGGGTGTCGATCTCCTGTGGCATGCTGCCGGGCCCCGACCTCGGCCCCGACTCGATCCTGCGCATCGGCGGGAGCTGTTCCATCGGCCGCGGCTCGCACATCGTCGCCCACCAGTCGATCGACATCGGCGACCACGTCTTCACCGGCCCGTACGTGTACATCACCGACCAGAACCACGTCTACGACGACCCGGACGTGCCGATCGGGCGGCAGTGGCCGCGCAACAGCCCGGTCTCCATCGGCTCCGGCTCGTGGCTGGGCGCGGGCGCGATCATCCTGCCGGGCACCACGCTGGGCCGGCAGTGCGTGGTGGCGGGCGGCGCGGTGGTGCGCGGCACGTTCCCGGACCACAGCGTGGTGGCGGGCGTCCCGGCCAGGCGGATCCGCGGCTACACGCCGGAGCTCGGCTGGCACGCCCCGGTGAGCCTGGAGCACAACCCTCTGGGCCCCCGCGGGCGCGAGAAGACGCCGGCCTGGGGATGGACCGAACAAGGTTCTGACGGTTAGCGTCGTCTCATGCGGACCGCCATCTCTGAGCGTTTGGGCATCGAGTTCCCGCTGTTCGCCTTCAGCCACTGCCGCGACGTGGTGGCCGCCGTCACGAACGCGGGCGGTTTCGGGGTGCTGGGCGCGGTCGCGTACTCACCCGACCAGCTCGACACCGAGCTGACCTGGCTGGACGAACGTACGGGCGACCGGCCGTACGGCGTGGACGTGCTCGTCCCCGGCAAGATCGACGCCTCCGCGCTCGACCGCCGCGTGCACCTCCTCGACGCCGTCCCCGACCGCCACCGCGACTTCGTCACCCACCTGCTGTCCAAGTACGGCGTCAGCGCCCCCGGCCGGCCGCTGACGGCCGTGGCCGACGAGTTCGGCAGGCGGGTGACCGCGGCCGGGGCGACGGGCCTGATCGACGTGGCGCTCAAGCACCGCATCGGGCTGATCGCCAGCGCGCTGGGCCCGCCGCCGCCCGAGATGGTGACCAGGGCCAGGGAGGCGGGCGTGCCGGTGGCCGCGCTGGTGGGCACGGTCGAGCACGCCCGCAGGCAGGTGGCGGCGGGCGCGGACCTGATCGTGGCGCAGGGCACGGAGGCGGGCGGGCACACCGGCGAGGTCTCCACGATGGTGCTGGTGCCGCAGGTCGTGGACGCCGTCGCGCCGGTCCCGGTGCTGGCGGCGGGCGGCATCGCGTCCGGCAGGCAGATGGCGGCGGCGATGGCGCTCGGGGCCGAGGGCGTGTGGTGCGGCTCGCTCTGGCTCACCACCGAGGAGGCCGAGACGGCCCCCGCGGTCAAGGCCAAGCTGCTGGCGGCCTCGTCACTGGACACGGTGCGCTCCCCGTCCCGTACGGGCAAGCCGGCCCGCCAGCTCAGGTCCGCCTGGACCGAGGAGTGGGACTCCGGGCCGGAGAGCCCGGGAGCGCTGGGCATGCCGCTGCAGATGCTGCTGGCCGAGGGCGCGATGGCGCGCATCGGGACGGCGGCCGAGAAGGGCGAGCCCGGCGCGACGGAGCTGGTCAACTACTTCGTGGGGCAGGTCGTGGGCCAGCTCGACCAGATCAGGCCGGCCAAGGACGTCGTGTACGACCTCATGGGCGAGTTCGGCGAGGCGGTCGAGCGCCTGCGCCGCCTGTCGGAGTGACGGGCGCATGGGGGTGATCCGCGCCCGTGGTCGGGACTCCGCCTGAGCTGGAGCGCGGCACCGGCGTCCCCGCGCACGTGCAGATCGAGCGCTGGCTGCTCGCCTCGATCGCCGGCGGCGAACTGGCTCCCGGCGACCGCCTGCCCGGCGAGCGGGAACTGGCCGGGCGGCTGGGCGTGAGCAGGATGACGCTCAGGCAGGCGCTGGCCACGCTGGAGCGCGACGGCCTGCTGCAACGGGTGCCGGGCCGCTCGGGCGGCGCGTTCGTCGCCGAGCCGCGGATCGACTGCGACCTGACCGGGCTGGCCGGGTTCACGGAGCAGATGCGCCGCGCCCACCTGCGGGCCGAGGCGCGCGTCCTGACGGCCGCGACGGTGCCCGCGCCCGCCGCCGCGGCCGGGGCGCTCGGTGTCGCTCCCGGCGCGCCGGTGCACGAGGTGGCCAGGGTGCGCTCGGCCGGCCGGTCTCCGGTGGCGCTGGAGCGCTCCTGGTTCCCCGACCTGCCGGGCCTGCTCGGCCAGGACCTCACCGGCTCCCTGTACGCGCTGCTGGCCACCCGGTACGACCTGGAGCCGCGCACCGCGGTCGAGCGCCTCGACCCGGTCATCGCCCGTCCGGCCGAGGCCGCCGAGCTGGGGATCGAGCCGGGCGCGCCGCTCATGCTGATCGAGCGCACCGCCTACGCCGGCGACGGCACGCCGGTGGAGTACGCGCTCGACCTGTTCCGGCCCGACCGGGTCCGCATCTCCGTGCGCAGCGGCGTCACGGGACCAGGGGCCCCTTGACCACGGTCCCGGGCACCCACCGTCCCTCGACCTCGACCTCGACCGGCGTCCCCGGGCCGGCCTCCAGGTAGGCGTAGGCGATCGACGCGCCGGCCGTGTACCCGTAGCCGCCGGAGGTGACCCTGGCCACGACCCGGCCGTCGACCCGCACCGGCTCGTTGCCGAGCGCGACGGCGCGGGGATCGCCCAGCGTCAGGCAGCGCAGCCGGCGCGTGGGGGCCGGGTCGAGGGCGTCCTTGCCGAGGAAGTCCTTGCCGGGCTTGACGCAGAAGCCCAGCCCGGCCTCGTACGGCGTCGTCTCGGGCCCGATGTCGGCGCCCCACACGCGGTACCCCTTCTCCAGCCGCAGGCTGTCGATGGCCCGGTATCCCCCGGCCACCAGCCCGTACGGCTCCCCGGCCCGCCACAGCTCCTGCCAGAGGCCGAGCCCGTACTCGGTGGAGCAGTACAGCTCCCAGCCGTGCTCCCCCACGAACGTCACCCGCAGCGCCAGCACCGGCACGTCCCCGACGGTGAGCTCGCGCGCCGACATGAACGGGAAGTCGAGCGGGTCGGGGGTCAGCCCGCCGAGCACGTCGCGCGCCCGCGGCCCCCACAGCGCGAAGCACGCGTACTGGCCGGTCACGTCCGCGATCCTGGCCGTGGCCCCGGTGCGCGCGGCCTGCTTGCGCAGCCAGCCGGCGTCGTGGGAGCCGAACGCGGTGCCGGTGACGACGAGGAACTCCTCCTCGCCGCGCCGGGTGACGGTGAAGTCGCACTCGATGCCGCCGCGCCGGTTGAGCGCCTGCGTGTAGGTGACGGCGCCCACGTGCCGGGCGACCTCGTTGTCGCACACCCATTCCAGCAGTTCGGCGGCGTCGGGGCCGGTGACCTCGATCTTGGCGAACGAGCTCTCGTCGAACAGCCCGGCGGCCGTGCGGGTGGCCCGGTGCTCGGCCCCGATCGCCGGCGACCACAGCCTCCCGGCCCACCCGCCGGGCCGCTCGTCCTCGCTGCCGTCCTCGTTGGCCCGGTAGTGGTTGACCCGCTCCCACCCGGACTTCTCGCCGAAGACGGCCCCGTGGCCGGCGTGCCAGGCGTAGGCGGGCGACAGGCGCAGCGGCCGGCCCGCCGACCGCTCGTGGCCGGGGTAGCGGATGTCGTAGTACGTCTCGTAGTTCTCGACCGCCCGCTTGATCGTGTACGACGGCGAGCGGTAGTGGCGGCCGAAGCGGCGCACGTCCATGTGCCACAGGTCCATGCCGGGCTCGCCCTCGACGATCCACTCGGCCATCACCTTGCCGATCCCGCCCGCGCCGGCGATGCCGTGGGCGCAGAAGCCGGCCGCCACGAAGAACCCGGCCACCTCGGTCTCGCCGAGGCAGAACTCGTTGTCGGGGGTGAACGCCTCGGGGCCGTTGATCAGCTTGCGGATGCCGACGTCGGCCATCGCGGGCACGCGCACCCGGGAGTTGTCGGAGATCTCCTCGAACCTCGGCCAGTCCTCCGGCAGCAGGCGGCCGTTGAAGTCGCCGGGCACCGCGTCGTACGCGCCGGGGCCGGCCGTCCAGGGGGCGCTGGTGCGCTCGTAACCGCCCATGACCAGGCCCTGGACCTCCTGGCGGTAGTAGACGAGCAGGTCGGGGTCGCGCAGCGTGGGCAGGCCGGTGTGGTCGTGGAAGGCGTCGCTGACGACGTACTGGTGCGACATCGGCACGATCGGGACGCGCACCCCGGCCATCCGGCCGATCTCGGCCGCGAACATGCCGCCGCAGTTGACCACGATCTCGCAGGCGATGTCACCCTGGTCGGTGCGCACGCCCGTGACGCGGCCCCGCTCGACGTCGATCCCGAGCACGCGGGTGCGGGTGCGGACGGTGACGCCGCCCTCGCGGGCGCGCGTGGCCAGGGCGTAGCAGAGCTGGGACGGGTCGATCTGCCCGTCGGTCGGCAGGTACGCGGCCCCGACGACGCCCTGCGGGTCCATGAGCGGGAACAGCTCCACCGCCTCGGCCACGGAGATCTCCTCCAGCGGCAGGCCGAACGTGCGCGCCCAGCCGATCTGGCGGCGGATCTCCGCCATCCGCTCGGGCGTGGAGGCCAGCTTGACGCCGCCGCACTCGGTCCAGCCGGCGTCGAGGCCGCGGTAGAGCTCCACGGAGTACTGGTTCATGCGGGTCAGCGTGGGGTCGGCGCGCAGTTGCCCGACGAGCCCGGCGGAGTGGAAGGTGGAGCCGCTGGTGAGCTCGTCCCGCTCCAGCAGGACGACGTCGCGTTCGCCGAGTTGGGCGAGGTGGTAGGCGACGGACGCGCCGCCCACCCCACCGCCGATGATCACGATCCGGGCCGAGTCGCTCATGGTCGCGAGGCTAATCGGCACGCCGTAAAAGGTCTAGACCGTTCGGGGTGGCGGGGCTAGCATCGAGCATGGCCGCGCCCGAGGTCCTCGATCGCATCCCCCTGCTGTCCGGCGTGCCCCGCTCCGTGGAGGAGCTGCCCGGCGGGCTCACCAACCACAACTACAAGGTCACGACGCCGTCCGGCGCGTACGTGGTGCGCGTGTCGGCCAGCGACGGCGCGCTGCTGGCCATCGACAGGGACGCCGAGCACGCGAACTCGATCGCGGCGGCGCGGGCGGGGGTCGGCGCGCCGGTGCACGACTACCTGCCGGCGCTCGGGGTGCTGGTGGTGGG
This sequence comes from Nonomuraea sp. MG754425, assembly GCF_021699195.1. Taxonomy (GTDB): domain Bacteria; phylum Actinomycetota; class Actinomycetes; order Streptosporangiales; family Streptosporangiaceae; genus Nonomuraea. The sequence continues at coordinate 27,384 of NZ_SSXE01000111.1, forward strand.
GTTCGTGCCGGGGCGCACGTTCACCGAGGCCGATCTGCGCGATCCGGCGAACCTGCCGCGCGTGGCGCGGGCGTGCCGCCTGCTGCACGGCGGGCCGCGGTTCGTACGCGACTTCGACATGTTCGAGACGCAGCGGCGCTATCTGGAGATCGTGCGGGAGCGCGGCTTCCGGCTGCCGGCCCGCTACGTCGACTTCATGCCCGCCGTCCGCGAGATCCGCGCCTGCCTGGCCGTCCGCGACGAGGGCACGGTGCCGTGCAACAACGACCTGCTGCCGGGCAACATCCTCGACGACGGCGAGCGCCTGTGGCTGATCGACTACGAGTACGCCGGCAACAACGACGCCTGCTTCGAGCTGGGCAACATCTGGAGCGAGTCCGACCTGCCGCTCGGGCACCTGGAGGAGCTCGTCACCGCGTACTACGGCCGCCGCCTGCGCCACAAGATCGCCCGCGCCCGGCTGCTCGGCCTGATGTCCAAGTACGGCTGGACACTGTGGGCCTCCATCCAGGACGGCGCGAACGACACCATCGACTTCGACTTCTGGTCGTGGGGCATGGAGAAGTACGAGCGGGCGGTGGCCGAGTTCACCGATTCCGGCCTGCCGGGTCTCATGGACGAGGCGGCACGGGCAGACTAGGGGGATGTTCGCCGCTTTGACCGGCCTGGGGCTGTCCACGGCCGCCGGGCTGAACGCGTACATCCCGCTCCTGGTCGTGGGGGTGCTCGCGAACGTCACCGACGCCGTGCGGCTGCCCGACGGCTACGCCTGGCTGTCCAACTGGGGCGTGCTCGCCGTGCTGGCGGTGCTGCTGGTCGCCGAGATGACCCTCGACAAGGTGCCCGCGATCGACAGCGTCAACGACGCCGTGCAGACCGTGGTGCGGCCGGCCTCGGGCGGGGTCGTCTTCTCGGCCACGAGCGCCGCCGCCGAGCTGGACCACTCGACCTGGCTGGCCGAGCACGCGTGGGTGGGCTGGCTGCTGGGGATCGTGATGGCGCTGGGCGTGCACACGCTCAAGGCCGTCGCCCGCCCGGTGGTGAACGCGGGCACGGCGGGGGTCGGCGCGCCGGTCGTGAGCACGGTCGAGGACGCCGGGTCGTTCGGGATGAGCCTGATCGCGGTGTTCCTGCCGGTGCTGGTGATCGTCGCGCTGCTGGTGCTCGCGGTGGCGGCGTGGTGGCTGCTGCGGCGGGTACGCCGCTCCCGCGCGCGCAGAAGGGCGGCCCGCGGCCCCCGTCCGCCGGGCTGACGATCACAGACGGCGCAGCCAGCCGTCCAGGGTGTCGACGAAGTCGTCCGGCCGCTCCTCGTGCAGCCGGTGGCCGGCCCCCTCCCAGCACAGCACCACCGACGCGGGGTCCTTCAGCAGCCCGGCCTCCCAGCCGGCCCGCCCGGGGTCGGCCCAGATCGACAACACCGGGCACCGCCTGCGGGCCAGGTAGTCATCGCTGGCCGGGCGCACCCCGATGGCGTCCGGGGCGGTGAACATGGCCTCGAACGCCTGGACGAGGACGTGCGGCGCCATCCCGTACAACCTGCGTTTGTGCCAGCGCCTGATGACGGCGGGGGTGGCGGCGTTCGTGCACCACTCGTCGATCCGCTCGGCCGCCTCGTGCGGACGCTCGCCGCGCAGGCCCGCGATCATCCGGGGGAAGCCGCGGGCGATCTCGGCCTGCATGCCGTAGCCGGGGTCGAGGGTGACCAGCGCCCGCACCCGCTCCGGGTGCTCGACGGCGAGGATCGAGACCACCTGGCCGCCCATCGAGTGCCCGACGGCGACCACCTGGGGGACGCCGAGGCGGCCGAGCAGGGCGTCCAGGTCGGCGGCCATCGCGCGCGGCGTGTTGCCGGTCTCGGGGACCGAGCTGTAGCCGTGGCCGCGCAGGTCCACGGCGAGCACGCGGCGGGTGGCGGCGAGCGCGTCGATGTGCCACGACCACTGGTGGGAGTCGGTCCCCCAGCCGTGGACGAGCAGCAGCGGCGGCAGGTCCCCCGCCCCGTCGTCGGTGTAGAAGAGCCGGACGCCCGCGCCGACCTCCGCGTACGGCACCTAGCCCGCCGGGCTCTTCGGCGGGGGCAGCAGCGAGCCCTCCCCCGCGGTCCAGCCGCCGTCGATGGCCAGCTCCGCGCCGTTGACGTACGAGGCGGCGTCGGACAGCAGGAACGCGATCGCCTCCGCCACCTCCCCGGCCTCGCCCCAGCGCCCGGCCGGGGAGAGCCCGAACGTGCCCTCCCCCGACACGGCCCCGAGCTGCTCGGTCATCGGGGTGACGATCATTCCGGGATGCACGGAGTTGACCCGGATGCGGTGCCGGCCGAACTCCATGGCCGCGATCTTCGTCAGCCCGCGGACGCCCCATTTGGAGGCGCCGTACCCACCCGTCATGGGCAGTCCGAACAGCCCCGCGACGGACGACAGGTTCACGATGGCCCCGCCGCCCCGCTCCCGCATGGGCCCGACCACGGCCTTCAGCCCGAGGAAGGTGCCCACCAGGTTCACCTGGAGCACCTGCTGGAACTCCTCCAGCGGCTGCTGCTCGATGGTCAGCAACGTGGCGATGCCGGCGTTGTTCACCAGGCCGTCGATCCGCCCGTACGCCTCCAGGGTCTCGGCGACCACGGCCGCCCAGGCGTCCTGGCTGGTCACGTCGTGCGTGATGAAGCGGGCGTCCAGTTCCTTGGCGGTGGCGGTGCCCTCCTCCGCCAGCACGTCGGTGAGCACGACCCTGGCTCCGGCCGCGACGCAGCGCCGGGCGGTGGCCGCCCCCATGCCCCGGGCGCCCCCGGTGATGATCACAATCTTGCCGTCGAGCACCCTGTCCGCCCTTTCCGGGACATTCCGGGGACATGTGCACTGAAACACACCCGCCCGACCCGATCAAGAGCTTGCTCGGCACAAGCGGCCGGCACGGGCGCGTCGAAACCGCCGTGGCCGACTAAGCTTCAACACAGCAACACCCACAGCAGGAGGTGGCGAAGATCGGCGAGTTCCTTGTCGTGGTGCTGGTGATCCTGGCGTTCCTCCTGCTCCTGGGCGGCGTCGGCATCTACCTGCTGGTCAAGCTGGGCCAGAAGGCCGCGGTGAAGGCCAAGCAGGCCGGCGCCCGCTTCAGCACCCATGTCAACGCGATGGGCACGGGCGACGCCGCCGAGGTCGAGCGCCTGCGGCTCGACCTGCGCCGCGAGGTCGGGCTCACCCGGCAGGCCGTCGAGCACGCCCAGAACCTGGGCTGGGGCCTGGGCGACCTGCCGCGGCTCCTGGGCGACCTGACCGCCCAGGCCGACGTGCACGACGGGCAGCTCGGCATGTACGCCCAGCAGCGCCGCGTCTCGCCGTACGTCGACCACGCCACCCTCGACCGGCTCAGGCAGCACCAGGCCAAGCTGACGGCGATGTGCGCCCGCATCCGGGCCGACCTGCTGGGCGACCAGGTCCAGCACACCGCCACGGGCATCGCCGACCTCAGCTCCCGCACCGACCTGGAGATCGAGGCCCGCCGCCAGGCCCCCGACCCGCTCGACGAGATCGACGAGCTCTACCGGCGCTCGGTGGAGGAACGCAGAGAACGCCCCTGACGGGTTTTTTAATCGGTTGCGCCGTGGTGCCCGTGTCGGCATACTCGGGCAACGGTTCGACCACCGCGACAGGAAGGGAGGGTGAGACCGTGACGACGACTGTTCGCGTGCCGTTCTCCGCGTCCTCATTCCTTCCCACCGGGGGTCAGCCGACCTGATCGCGGCCGGCCGGTGGGCCTCATCTCTGGAGTTCACCCACCGTGCCGAAGCACTCGCAACACCGCCGCCGTGGCAAGCAGGCCCTCGACGCCGACGACATCGAATGGCTCGAGTCCACCCCGGAAAACCTCGACGGCCCGCCGGAGGGCGACCGCTGGTCCACCTGGGACCAGAGCACACCCACCGAGAAGGGCCCCCGGCCCCACCCTGACTGGCTGGTCACCGAACTGGCCGCCGTGGACACCGAGCACGGCATCCTCAAGACCGGCAAGGAAGCCGACGTCCACCTGATCTCGCGCGGGGTGCCCGGCACCGACCGCACCTGCCTGCTGGCCGCCAAGCGCTACCGCTCGGCCGAGCACCGGCTGTTCCACCGCGACTCCGGCTACCTGGAGGGCCGCAGAACCCGCGACGACCGCATGAACCGCGCCATGGCCAGCCGCACCGCGTTCGGCAAACAGGCCATCGCCGCGCAGTGGGCGGTGGCCGAGTTCGGGGCGTTGTGCCGGTTGTGGGAGCTGGGGGTGCCGGTGCCGTACCCGGTGCAGATCGTCGGGACGGAGATCCTCCAGGAGTTCGTCGGGACGCCGGACGGGTACGCGGCGCCGCGACTGGCGCAGGTGTCCGAAGGGCTCGACGACCTGTGGGAGCAGCTCGTGGCGGCCATGGTCACGCTCGCCCGGGAGGGGCTGGCCCATGGTGACCTGTCCCCGTACAACCTGCTGGTCCACGAGGGCAGGCTGGTGATCATCGACCTGCCGCAGATCGTGGACGTGATCGCGCATCCCACGGGGCCGTCGTTCCTGGAGCGCGACGCCCGTAACGTCGCCACCTGGTTCACCGCCAAGGACGTCGCCGCCGCCGACGCGGACGCCCTCATCGCGCTGCTGCGCAAGGAGGCCGGCCTGGCGCCGCTCTGACCCGAGGCGGCTCGGGCACGCTGCCGGGCAAAGCGGCCGGAGCACCATCACTCCCGGCCGGGGTGGTGCTTCCCCGGCCGGGACCACCTCAGAACGGCACCACTCCCGGCCGGCACCGCTTCGGGGCTCGGACCCGGGTTCGGGTTCGGTTCGGGTGTGATGGGTGGGTG
>NZ_SSXE01000112.1 GCF_021699195.1 Nonomuraea sp. MG754425
TGCTCGTCCGGGAGCGGTGCGGGTACGGGGCCGGCCGGGTCGGCGAGCTCCGCCAGCCGCCGCCGCGCCTCGGCCGCGTCGAGCCGCTCCCCGGGGTCGCGGCGCAGCATCGCCGACAGCACCCCGGCCAGCGGGCCCACGTCGGCCTCCAGCGCCACGACCCCGCGGGCGGCCTCCCGCCTCAGGGCGTGGGCGGCCACCGGGTCCGGCCGGCCGCCGTCCCGGTCCCCGTCGTGAGCCGAGGGCCTGGCCGCCGCCCCCCGGCGCGGCGGTCCGCCGGCGACCAGCGCGTACACGGTGGCCGCGAGCGAGAACACGTCCGACTTCGGCTCCGGCTGCCCCCGCACGACCTCCGGCGCCGCGTAGCCGGGGGTGTAGCTGACCGCGCTGTTGGGAGTGATCGTCTCGGTGCCGCCCACCCGGTACGCCGCTCCGAAGTCGGCCAGCTTGGCCGTCCCGTCACCGGTCACGACCACGTTGCCCGGCTTGACGTCGCAGTGCACGATCCCCTCGGCGTGCAAGGCGGCCAGCGCGCCGGCGATCTGCGCCCCGACGCGCGCGGCCGTCCCGGGGGAGAGCCCCGGCCGCCCGTCCAGGCTGCCGCCCGGCACGTGCTCCATCACCAGCCACGACGCTGCCCTGCCGCGCACCGCGTGGTAGAGCGTGACGACGTGCGGATGGCTGAACCTGGCCAGGGCCCGCGCCTCGGCCCACAGCCTGTCGAAGCCGGCGGAGCCGGTCACGGCCAGCCGTTTGAGCACGACCTCGCGCCCGAGTTCCAGGTCGCGGGCGAGCCACACGTCGCCGGCCCGGCCCCCCGCGAGGTCGCGCACCAGCCGGTAGCGCCCGTCGACGGTCGTGCCCGGCCGGACGGCGGCTCCCCTCGGAGGCGGTACGGAGACCCGTCGCAGGAAGCGCACCCCTCGAATCTAGCGAGTGAGCGATCGGACACGCAGCGCTTCACCGGGACCGGTCCCGGTGTGATCGCCGCACACTGGGCGGGCTGAGATCTCGCCCCGAGATCCCTATGCTGCCGTAAGCGACCGAACACGAAGAGCAAGGAGGATCATGTCTCTCACGATCAGGGCCGCCGTCCTGGCGATGGCGGCGTCCGTCGCCTTTGTCCCCGCCACCGCCGCCACCGCCGCCACCGGGCCCGACCTGCGGGCCTGCCACGACGGCAGGTGCGACCTCACGCTCACCCGCAGCGTGTCGTTCCCGGTCAGCTCCCGCTTCGGCATCACCAGGCTGGCCATCTCGTTCGACTCCAGCATCGTCAACGTGAAGGGCACCGGGCCGGGCGTGTCGTCCCAGGCGCTGCTCGGCAAGGGGGCGTCGGGGTCGGTCAACAACATCGGCGTGCGCGTCGTCTCGCTGTCGGCCGGTAAGGCGGTGCTGAAGCTGGCGCCCCGGAACTGATCACCACGGGTCGAAGGCGTCGCGCAGGAGCAGCACGGCGACGTCGTCCGTGCGCCGCTCGATCGCGGCCGCCTCCACGAGCGTCTCGGCCAGGTCGTGCAAGGGCTGGCCGGGCGTGGGGGCGAAGCGGCGGGCCAGGGCGGTGATGGCGTCGCCGAGGTCGAGGCCGGGCTGCTCGATGAGCCCGTCGGTGTAGAGGGCCAGCACCGCGCCGGGCTCCAGCGGCAGTTCCGTGGTGACGTACTCGGCGTCGGGGTCGATGCCGAGCAGCAGGCCGGGGGTGGTCTCGACGACCTGGGCCGGCTCGCCCGGCCGGCCCAGGACCGGCGGCAGGTGCCCGGCGCTGGCCACGTACGCGGTGTGCCGGCGCAGGTCGAAGGCGACGTACAGGCAGCTCGTGAAGCGGTCGGAGGCCAGCTCGACGAGCAGCCGGTTGGTGTGCGCCAGCACGTCGCCGGGGTGGGCCCCGGCGGTGGCGTGCGCGCGGATGGCGGTGCGCACCTGGCCCATGAGCGCGGCGGCCGTGACGTCGTGGCCCTGCACGTCGCCGATGACGGCGGCGGCCATGGTGTCGCTGAGGCGGATCAGGTCGTAGAAGTCGCCGCCGATGTCGATGCCGGGCATGGCGGGCACGTATCTGGCGGCCACGTCGAGGCCGGGTACCTGGGGGATCGTGTGCGGCAGCAGGCTCTGCTGCAGGCACTGGGCGAGCTGGTGCTTGACGTCGTAGAGGCGGGCCCGCTCGAACGCCTGCGCGAGCAGCCCGGCCAGCGCGGTGAGGGTGGCCCGCTCGTCGGTGCTGAAGCGGTGGGGCCGGTTGAAGGCGAGCACGCAGGTGCCGACGGGCCGTCCCGAGGTGATGAGCGGCAGGAACGCCCACGCGGACATGTCGTCGGAGCGGACCGCGTCCGGGTAGGCGGCGCGCAGTTGGTCCCAGGTCGCGAAGAACGCCGGCTCGCCCGCGTCGAACGGCCGGTCCTCGGGCGCGGGCGCGATGATGGGGCGGCCGTCGAACTCGTTGACGGCCGCCTGGCTGTAGCCGCGCGAGGCGGCCACCCGCAGCCGCCCGCCCTTGGCGGTGAGGATGGCCAGCGCCTGCACGTCGTAGACCGGCATGACGTGGTCGGCCACCAGGTCGAGCACCTCCTGCACGGTCACCGCCCGCGCGAGCGAGGTGGCGAGCTGCAGGATCTCGTGCACCGCGATGACCCGCAGCACCCGGTCGCCGCCGGTGACGGGGTCCGGCGACTGACCGCGGGACACCGCGCCGGGGGTGATGCGCAGGGTGACGCCGGTCAGGCCGGGATACAGCCAGAACGACAGCCGCCGCCCGGCGGGGTTGCGCGTGACGAACCAGGTGATCTGCCGGCCGACCACGCAGGCGCGGTAGCGGTCCTCGTAGGAGGGGTCGGCCAGCCACGGCAGCACCTCCCACAACCGCCGGCCGAGCAGGTCGGGCGGGGAGACGCCGAGCAGGTCGGCGGCCGGCGCGCTGACCAGCGTCACGCGGCCCTCGACGTCCAGCACGCAGTGTCCCTCGGGCAGGCGGTTGAGGCAGCCCAGCGCGACGAGTTCGGCCCGCGCGTCCGGTTTATGCGGCGGGTGCGGCCCGAGGTGGCGGGGCCGGGGCCCGGTCTCGACCGGTTGCCCCCGTCCGGCCGCCGCGCGTGCCAGCTCGCCGAGCTCGGCGCAGGTCCGGTCGATGATCTCGCGCTGCTGGAGGGTGAGTTCCGTCGTCCGCCCCGAGGGCCACATCAGCATGAACCCGCCGACGACCGCGCCGCCGGTCAGGACGGGGGCGAGGGCGGAGGCGAAGTGGTACGGCAGGGACAGGGCCGCGCCGGGGAACTCGCGGGCCAGGTGCTCGCGCCCGCTGATCCACACCAGCCGCCGTTCCTGGACGGCGGCGGCGATCGGCACCGGGTCCCTCGTCCGGACGCGGGACCAGGCTCTGGCGATCGGCGCGGGCAACCCGTACTCGGCGACCATCCGGAGGACCGTGCGGCTGTCGTCCAGGAGGTACACGGCGCCGATGTGGGCTCCGGTGCGCATGAGGGCTTCGATCAGCAGGTCGTCGATGCGGGACGAGTCGTTCGCCACGCAGGGGGCCAGGACGCCCTCGTCCGGCACGGCCTCAGCGGACCTTGCTAACGGGACATGAGCCTGCAATCCACTCAAAACCTCCCATACGGGCAGGTTACACGTGCATATGTAGGGATTTGGTTACGTTCCGCCAATATCGCGCTCAGCTCGGAGGCAAGCGCCCAGCCCTACGCGCCGGGCGCGTCACCCTCCGTAGCCGGACCGGACAGGCCGAGCAGCCGGCCGACCAGCCGGTGCATGTGGGCACGGAAGCGCCGCAACTGCTCCTCGTCCTCGATGCCGCTGCGCCGCCCGGCCCCGTCCAGCACCCCGCTCAGCACGAAGCCGTGGATGCACCAGATCATCGTGTACGTGGTGTGCAGCGGGTCGGCCCCCGCCTCGGCGGCCAGCGGGGCGATGCTGTCCACGACGTACGTCGTCAGCGGCTGCGCGCCCTTGGCCTCCAGGTCGGAGATGTCGCTGGCGTCCGACAACCAGCGGTGCGCCCACAGCGCGGGCACCTCCGGATGCGCCACGCAGAGGTCGATGTAACCGTCGACGAAGTCGTGCAGCGCCCGCGCCCGGTCCTGCGGCGCGGCCGTCAACAGCGCCTCGGCCCGCAACTGGACGGAGTCGGCCAGGAGGCGGCGAGCCTGCTCCATGACCTCCAGGTAGAGCTCCCGCTTCGCGGCGAAATGGGCGGTGACCTGCTCCGGCTCCACCCCCGCCGCCTCGGCGACCTGCGCGATGGAGGAGCCGTCGTAGCCGAGCGCGGCGAACAGCCTGGTGGCCGCCCGCACAACCAACTCCCGCCCGCCGTCTTCCGCTGCTGCAGAGTCCATGGTGGCGACCATAGGTGCGATGGGCCGCCGGGCCTATCACTCGATCGGCAAGAGCCGGTAAAACCCGACCCGGCGACCGGCGTGTCAGAAACGTTCGCTATGGTGCCGAAAGTTTCGCCTACCGAGGGGAGCCGCCCCATGTCCCTGCCGCCGGACCGGCCGGGGGCCGCCGCCCCGACCGGGCGCTGGGTCACCACGTGGACCGCGATGCCCCAGCTCACCGAGCCGGACAACATGCCGCCCCCGCCGTACGCGAAGGACGGGCTGTCGCTCGCGGACACCACCCTGCGCCAGACGGTCCGCGTCTCGCTGGGCGGGCCCCGGCTGCGGCTGCGGGTGTCGAACGCGTTCGGCGGGGCGCCCCTGCCGATCAGCCGCGTGGCCGTGGCGCTCCCGGAGGGCGGGGCGTCGGGCGTGCCCGGCGTGCGCCCGGAGACCGTCCGGCCCGTCACCTTCTCCGGCCGCGCCGGAGCCACCGTCCCGGCCGGGGCGCACGTGGTGTCCGACCCGCTGGAGTTCGGCCTGGCCCCCGGCGCGGCCCTCACCGTGACCATCCACCTCGCCCACGGCCTGGCCTCCTCCGCCCTCACCTCGCACCCGGGCTCCAGGACCACCTCCCACCTGGCCGCCGGCGACCACGTGGACGCGGCCCGCCTGCCCGCCGCCACCCCGGTCGACCACTGGTACCTCCTCAGCGGCGTCGAGGTCTGGGCCGAGCCCGGCGCGGCGACCCTCGTCCTGCTGGGCGACTCCCTGACCGACGGCAGGGGCTCCACCACCAACGGCGACGACCGCTGGCCCGACCGCCTGTCCGCCCGGCTCCCGCCGGGCGTCGCCGTCGCCAACCAGGGCGCGGGCGGCAACCGGGTGCTCAACGACGGGCTCGGCCCGAGCGCCCTGGCCCGCCTGGACCGCGACGTCCTCGCCCAGAGCGCGGCCCGCTGGCTGATCGTCTTCGAGGGCGTCAACGACCTCGGCACGGCGCGGGCCACCCGGCACGACCAGGAGCGGGTGGTGGACGACCTGCTCGCCGCCTACGAGCAACTCGCCGTCCGGGCCCGGGCCCGCGACCTGCTCGTGTACGGGGCCACGCTCACACCGTTCGGCGGGCACGACCCCTACGACGACCCGGACGGGCACCGGGAGGCGGCCCGGCAGACGGTCAACGCGTGGATCCGGGAGTCCGGCCGGTACGACGCCGTGATCGACTTCGACCTCGCCGTCCGCGACCCGGCCGCGCCCCGCCGCCTGTCGGCCGCCTTCGACGAGGGCGACCACCTTCACCTGAGCCCGGCCGGCTACCACGCACTCGCCCGCGCCGTCCCCCTCGACCTGTTCCACCGCCCGCCGGCGGACGCGGCCCCGGCATAGCAGCGGCCGCCCCGGGTCACGCCGAGCCCGGGTCCGGCTCACCCCGGACCCGGGCCGTCTTGTGCCCCGGGGTTACGCCGGGGCCGGTTGGGCGCAGGGCGGGGCCGGGACCGGCCTGGGCTCCGGGGCGACGCGGCGCAGCCGGCCCGTCTCCACCTCCCAGACGAACCCGTGCACCCGCTCCCGGTGCGGGATCAGCTCATCCGCCTTCACCCGCGCGATCGACTGCACGACGTCGAGATCGGCGTCCTTGGGGAACGCCTCGGCCGCCCAGTCGGGCCGGATGCCCGTCTCCTGGTAGACGGCCTCGCGGAAGGCGTCCTCGGTGATCTTCGTGGAGCCGCAGTCGGTGTGATGGATGATCACGATCTCGGTGGTGTCCAGCAGGCGCTGGCTGATGGACAGGCTGCGGCGCGTGTCGGCGGTGACGACGCCGCCGGCGTTGCGGATGACGTGCGCGTCCCCCTCGGCCAGCCCGAGGACCCGCCACACGTCGAAGCGCGCGTCCATGCAGGTCACGATCGCCAGCCCCAGGCGCGGTTCCGGCGGCAACCCGGCGTTCGGGTAATTCGCGGCGTACCGCTCGGCGTTGGCGATCAGCTCGTCGACGACACTCATCGGCTCTCTCCTGTCATGTCCGGAGGAGATCTTCCCGTGCCGGGGCGGCCGTGTGCGGGCCGCCCGCAAAAGATCTACCTTCGCGCCCGCAGGCCCGGGGACGGTCCCCGGGCCTGCGGGCCCCGATGCCGGGTAGGCGTAGGGGACGTCGGCTGGGGGTGAATCATGCGGATCGAGGACTACGCGCTGATCGGCGACATGCAGACCGCCGCCCTCGTGGGCAGGGACGGCTCGATCGACTGGCTCTGCCTGCCCCGGTTCGACTCGGCGGCCTGCTTCGCCGCGCTGCTCGACGAGCCGCGCGCCGGCCGCTGGCTGCTGGCCCCCGCCGACGGCGCGGCCAGGTGCGAGCGCCGCTACCGTCCCGACACGCTCGTCCTGGAGAGCACCTGGCAGGCGGACGGCGGCTGCGTGCGGGTGCTCGACTTCATGCCGCCGCGCGGCGAGGCCCCCGACGTCGTGCGCATCGTCGAGGGCGTGCACGGCCGGGTCGAGATGCGTACGGAGCTGGCGCTGCGCTTCGACTACGGCCGGGTCGTCCCGTGGACCCGCTACGACGGCGGGGAACTGGCCGCGGTGGCGGGCCCCGACTCGGCCTGGCTGGACGCCCCCGTGCCGCTCGACTCGCACGCGGGCACCGCCACCGCCGGCTTCGCGGTCGCGGCCGGTGACCGGCTGCCGTTCGTGCTGACCTGGCAGCAGTCCTGGCTGCCCCGCCCGGCCAGGGTGGACGCCTTCATCGCCCTGGACGACACCGAGAGCGCCTGGACCGGCTGGCTGCGCGACTGCGCCTACCGGGGCGACCGGTACGGCGAGGCGGTGCGGCGCAGCCTGCTCACCCTCAAGGCGCTCACCTACGCGCCCACCGGCGGCATGGTCGCCGCGCCCACCACGTCGCTGCCCGAGCAGATCGGCGGCGGGCGCAACTGGGACTACCGCTACAGTTGGCTGCGCGACGCGGCGTTCACCCTGCGCACCCTGCTGGCCTCCGGCTACGAGGACGAGGCCAGGGCCTGGCGCGACTGGCTGCTGCGCGCGGTCGCGGGCGACCCGGCCGACCTGCAGATCATGTACACGCTGGACGGCTCCCGCCGCATCCCCGAGTGGCGCGCGGACTGGCTGCGCGGTTACGAGGGCTCGCGTCCGGTGCGCATCGGCAACGCCGCGTACGCGCAGGTCCAGCTCGACGTCTACGGCGAGGTCCTCGACTGCCTCTACCAGGGCAGGATGGCCGGTCTGTGCCACGACGACGACGCGTGGGAGCTGCAGCGCAACCTCATGGACTACCTGGAGGGCCACTGGCGCGACCCCGACCAGAGCCTGTGGGAGATCCGCGGGCCGAAACGCCAGTTCACGCACTCGAAGGTGCTCGCCTGGGCCGCCGCCGACCGGATGGTCCGCACCGTGGAGGCGGGCCGGCACGGGGGCCCGGCCGACCGGTGGAAGGCGCTGCGTGAGGAGATCCACCGCGAGGTGTGCGAGCACGGCTACGACGCCGACCGGGGCACCTTCACCCAGTTCTACGGCTCGCGCGGGGTGGACGCGGCGCTGCTGCTCATTCCCCGGATCGGCTTCCTGCCGCCGGGCGACGAGCGGGTGGCCGGCACGGTCGAGGTCGTGCGGCGCGAGCTGAGCCGCGACGGCCTGGTGCTGCGCCACCGCCACGACCTGGACAACCTCGACGAGCTCACCGGGGGCGAGGGCACGTTCCTCGCCTGCTCGTTCTGGCTGGCCGACGCGCTGGCCATGCTCGGCAGGCGGGACGAGGCACGCGAGCTGTTCGAGCGGCTGCTGGAGCTGCGCAACGACGTGGGGCTGCTCGCCGAGGAGTACGACACGGCGCTGCGCCGCCAGGTCGGCAACTTCCCCCAGGCATACAGCCACCTGGCCGTGATCAACACCGCGGCGGCCCTGGAGATGCGGCCCATGACGGCCCTGGAGACGGCGCAGGCCAACGATAGATAACGATTGGCTGTGAAAGTCGCACCCCGATATGCCCCTTTGGTAGATGCATGGAACGCTACGAGCGGCATGCATAGCGTAAGGATCGGGTGAGATCGGGTGGCATCGACCAACGGGGGATCGTTCTGGCTCAGGCTCGGCCGGGTGACGGGGGTCACCGCCATGGCCGTGCTTCTCGCGAGCTGTGGGCTCGTGGGCGGAACGGAGCAGGGACCAGCGGCACCGCCGGACACCGGCGCCGCGACGCAGGCGCAGGCGCAGCCGAAGGAGACGACCCCGGCGGCGCGCCCGCCCGAGGTCGACGAGGGCTGGCCGCGCTGGGGCCTGACCCACACCGGCGTCAGCGCCAACAACGTCACCCGGGAGTTCGAGCAGGTCGTGGCCGGTGAGCTGGCCCGGACGCCGATGATGCAGAACCAGCACATCATGGGCTTCGGCGCGCTCAACCCCGAGCCCTACCCCGGCCAGTACTACTGGGAGGACCTCGACAGCCGGATGAACCTCATGCGGCAGTCGCGGGCCACCCCGGTCATCACGCTCTGCTGCGCGCCCGACTGGATGAAGGGCGGCCCCGAGGGTCCCACCGAGGACTCCGCCTGGGGCGAGCACCTGGAGGACGCCCCCTACCCCCAGCACTTCGACGACTTCGCGAAGCTGTCGGCGGCGGTCGCCGCGCGGTACAAGGACGTCAAGTACTTCATGGTGTGGAACGAGTTCAAGGGCTTCTGGAAGGACCACTCCAAGCCGGCGGACTACAAGGGCTACACCGAGATGTACAACAAGGTGTACGAGGCGGTGAAGCAGGTCCGTCCCGACGCGCAGGTGGGCGGCCCCTACATCGGCTTCGACAGCAACGCCAAGGGCGACTCGGAGCTGCGCGGTGACTGGGGGGTCGTCAACCAGAACGTGCTCGACGCCTTCGACTACTGGTACGAGAACAAGAAGGGCGCGGACTTCGTCGTCGTGGACGGGGCCTCCGTCACCGACGCCCACGAACTGCTGCCGGACGAGTTCGGGGCGCTGCGCAAGTTCTCCGACGTCACCACGTGGCTGCGCGAGAAGACCGACGGCCTGCCGGTCTGGTGGTCGGAGTGGTACTTCGAGCCCGAGGACGGCAGCACCGACTGGGAGGAGCCCAAGCGCCTGGCCGTGCAGGCCGCCTCGATGATCGAGTTCGCGGTCAGCGGGGCCGCCACCGCGCTCTACTGGAACCCGCAGGCCAAGGAGGGCGCGTGCCAGGGCTGCCTGTGGGACCCGCGCAGCGGGGCCGAGACGCAGACCGGGCAGCTCGTGAGCAACTTCGTCAAGTGGTTCCCGGCGGGGGTCGCGCTCGACGCGGTCACCTCCTCCGAGCCCTCGGTCAGGGTGCTGGCCCAGCCGCAGCAGCTCCTGCTGGTCAACACCACCGGCGGTGACGTCACCACGACCGTGGACGGCAAGGAGCACACGCTCAAGGCGTACGAGATCAAGTGGTCGGCCCGCTGACCGTCACCCCGGACAGCCGGTCGAAGACCGCCCCGACGGCCCCGGGCAGCTCTTCCGGGCGATTCCCGGTGATCGCCCTGGCCGCGTAGAAGGCGGCCAGCCCCACCTCCGCGGCCAGGGCGGCCGTGTCGTGCCCGGAACCCTGGCCCACCAGCAGGTCGCGCAGCAGCTCGACGTGGCGGCGCTGCTTGATGACGCCGCGGGCCTGCAGCTCCGGGTGGCTGGCGACCAGCCGCTCGTGCCGCGTGTACGCCGCCGGATCGGCGGTCAGCATGCCGACGTAGGCGACGACGATCTGCCGCGTGCAGGCCAGCGCGGCGGGCAGTGACCCGCTGATGGGCTCGCGCGGCGCGGCCTGCTCCGCGAGCACCTCATCCAGTTCGCCGCCGTCGGCGAACACCACTTCCTGTTTGTCGCCGAAGTAGCGGAAGAACGTGGCCCGGCCCACCTGCGCCCGCTCGGCGATGTCGGAGACCGTCACCTTCTCGAAGCCACGCTCCTCGAACAGCGCGTGCGCCGCCTCGATGATCGCCTCCCGCGCGAGCCGCCGTTTGCGTGCCCTGAGAGATGCGCCGGGTACGGCTGGACGATCCATGTGCTCAGTGTACGGAGTGCCACACCGCCAACGTATGATACTGAATCTCACAAGAGACTCAGTATCAAAGGAGTTCGTCCATGAAGGCACGTTCCCTGCTGGCCGTCAGCGTGGCGGCGCTGGCTCTGGCCATGACCGGCCCGGCCGCCGCCTCCGCGAACCGCGGCGCCACCGCGTCCGCAGTCCGCGGCGTCACCGTGTCCGACACCGTCTCCGACACCGAGCGCCGGACGCGGGCGCTGGTCGCCGCGTTCGAGCACGAGGACGTCGCGGCGGTCTCGGCGATGTTGCGCGACGACAGCACGTTCGCGATCCCGCTGTCGTTCACCGGCAGGAAGGAGGACGCCGCCCGCTTCACCGGCAGGGCCGAGGTGCTCGGATACGTCAAGAGCGCGTTCGCGACCATGGGTCGCATCGACTTCGTCGACGTCAAGGTGAGCGTCATCGCCGGTGGCAAGACTTCGTTCGTCGAGGCCGAGGGCGACTTCACCACCGCGGACGGCCGGCCGTACCGGAACGTGTACGTCTATCGCTTCGACTGGCGCGGCGGGCGGATGGCGAACGGCCTGGAGTACGCCAACCCGATCACGTTCTGTAACACGTTCTCCGCGCCGGGCTGCTGACCGACCCCTGTGGCGTGCCCTGGGGAACCGGGGTGCGCCACGGCTCCTTCACACGGTTTTTCGGGTGATCTTTCTAGGCTCGTCCACGAAAGTCGTGATTCGGGGGAAGGAACCGCGCCCAGCATGCCCGACAAGTCCATCCGGCTCGTGGTGCCGATCGTCGTCATCAGCGGGGTGGCCGCCGCCGCGACGGGAGCCGAGCTCCTGTACGGCCACCCGGCCGATCCTCCGCCGGCGGCGGCCACGACTGTCACACCGGCCAGGCCGAGCCCGCCGCCCGAGCCGGCCGCCGCCACGCTCGGCCTGGTCCGCGTCGACTACCGCCTGACCCGGCTGTCCCAGCTCGCCAGTAATCAGCTCGCCGTCTGGATCGAGGACGCGGACGGCGGCTACGTCCGCACCCTCTTCGCCACCAGCTACACCGCCAACGGCGGCTACGTGCGCCGCCCGATGTCGCTCCCGCTCTGGCGCGAGCGCGCGAACTGGGAGCGGGCCACGGAGGCGGAGGTCCGGAGCGCCAGCCGGCCCGCCCAGGACAGCGGCGCCCACTCCCTCTACTGGGACGGCACCGACCACCAGGGCCGCCCCGTGCCCGCCGGCACCTACGTCTACCGGGTCGAGGGCAACCTCCTGTGGGAGAACCGGGTCCTGTTCACCGGCTCGATCACGCTCGGGGACACGGCCGACTCCTCCACGGCCGGCGTTGAGTACCTGCCGGACGCCGCCCGCGCGGAAGGCGAGATGATCGCCGAGGTCAGGGCCGCGTTCCTGCCGGGCGAGCCGCTCGACCCCGCGACGGTGACGACCTTCACCCGGGGCTCCTGATGCGGGCGGCGGCCAACCCCGCAGGCGAGGCGGCCCCGCGCCGCGCGGGCGGGCGGCGGCGCGCTCCCCGGGCCCGCCCGCTGCGGCTGCGGTGGCTGGCGGCGGCGATCGTCCTCACGGCGCTCCCGTTCGCCTACCCCCTCTTCCGCCCGGACCTGGTGGGCGGCCCGCTCCCCGGCGCGGCGGGCGTCATGGGCCTGCTGGGCGCGCTGGCCATGTGGTGGCAGGTGCTGCTGGGCGCCCGCCAGGTGTCGGCACGGTTCAGCGCCGACCGGGGCCGGCTCGTGACGGCCCACGTCTGGCTGGGCGCGGGCGGGGCCTTCCTCGTCCTGCTCCACCCGCTGCTGGAGATGGTCGTCGACCGCCACGGCCCGGTCTACCTCGTCGCGTTCGACTTCACCTGGGTCGAGTCCACCCACACCTCGCTCGGCCGGCTGGCGCTGCTGATGTTCGTGCTGGTCTGGCTGAGCAGCACGCTGCTGCGCGCCCTGGCCCGCCACCGCCTCTGGCAGCGGGTGCACTACCTGTCCTATCCCGTCGTGGCGCTGGTCTTCCTGCACGCGTACGGGATCGGCACGTTCCTGGCCGAGCTGCCGTGGCTGCGGGCGTACTGGCTGGGGCTGGCGGCGGCGTTCGCGGGGGTGGCGCTCTGGCGGGTGGTCAGCCCGCTGCGGGCCGCCCGCTACCGGCTGGCCGGCGTGCGGCGGGCCGCCGGCGGCGTGACCGTCTACCGCCTGCGCGGGACGGGCGTCCACCCGCTGCCCGGCCAGTTCTGCCACCTGCGCACCGCGCTCCTGGAGCGCTCGCACCCCTTCAGCGTGGTCCGGGCGCGGGACGGCGAGCTGGTGTTCGCGATCAAGGACGCGGGCCCGTTCACCGCGCGCCTGCGCGAACTGCCCCTGGGCGCGACGGTGCTGGTGGACGGCCCGTACGGCACGTTCACCCGCGAGGCCCAGCTCGCCGCCGGGCCGGTGGTGCTGGTGGCCGGCGGGATCGGCATCACCCCGTTCGTGGAGCTGGCCCTGCGCCACCCGGACGCCGTGCTCTTCCACGCCGGCCGTCACCCGAGCGACCTCGGGAGCCGGCTCGGCCCCCGCTACCACTTCGCCCACCCGGACGAGCGGCGGCTGAGCGCCGCCCGGGTCGCCGGGCACGCCCCCGGGGACGCCGCGTACTTCGTCTGCGGCGGCCCCGGGTTCGTGACGGGCATGGTCAGGGACCTGCGGGCGCACGGCGTCCCGGCGGGGCGGCTGTTCAGCGAGCGGTTCGAGTGGTGAGGTCAGACATACCCGGTCGAGCCGTCGGGACGGATCGGCAGCACCCGCTCCCAGCGCACGTAGTCGTCGCTCGCCAGCGCCGACTCGTCGATCTCCACACCCCAGCCGGGACGGTCGGGCCGCAGCTCCAGGTACCCGTCCACCGGCAGGTACGGGTCGGGGCACCAGGTGGTCTCGCACGGCTTGTACTCGACCAGCTTGAGCCCGTGGTGGTTGGCGGCGAAGTGCACGTTCACCGCCGTCGCCAGCGGGCCCATCGGGTTGTGCGGGGCCACGCTCGCGAAGTGGGTCTCCGCGATCGTGGCGATCCTGCGCATCTGGGCCAGCCCGCCGACCACGCACACGTCCGGCTGCACGATGTCCGCGCCGCCCGCCGTCAGCAGGGCCAGGAAGTCCTGCGGCAGGAACAGCGACTCGCCGGTGGCCAGCGGCACGTCGAGCTGGGAGCGCAGGTGCCCCCAGGCCGGCAGGTACTCGGGCCTGAGCGGCTCCTCGAACCACAGCGGGTCGTACGGGGCCAGCGCGTTGCCGAGCTGGATCGCCTGGCGCGGCTCGAAGATGCGGGCGTGCGCCTCGAAGGCGAACTCCCACTCCGGCGGATGGATCGAGCGGATCTCGGCGAAGTAGTCGGCCGCCTCCTTGACCACGTTGCCCCAGCGGCCCGCGTGGATGTCCCTGCGGTAGGGGCTGAGCTTGAAGGCGGTGAAGCCGTAGCGCTCGTTCAGCTCCTGGGTGAGGTCGAGGCAGACGGGCGGGTCGGGCGCGGTGTAGACGCCGCAGTAGACGGGCACGCGGTCGCGTACGTTGCCGCCGAGCAGCATGTAGACCGGCAGCCCCGCCGCCTTGCCCGAGATGTCCCACAGCGCCTGGTCGATGGCCGCGATGGCGGCCAGCCCGATCGCGCCGGGCGGGAAGCGCGCCTCCTGCAGCAGCCGCCGCACGACGTACTCCACCCGGCGCGGATCCACGCCCTCGATCTGCTGGAACATGTACTCGAGCACCGGGATGAGCGCGTGGTCGGGGCCGTGGTTGTACGCCTCGCCCCAGCCGGACACGCCCTCGTCGGTCTCCACCTTCACCAGCAGGCGCGGGCGGACGTCCACGCGCTGCATGTACGTCCGCAACGCGGTGATCTTCATGCTGCTCCCTCCTGCCAGGTGGCCAGGATCGAGGCCACTTCGTCCCGCACGGAGGCCGGCAGCGCCCGGCTCGGCGGGCGGACGTCGCCGCGGCACAGCCCGAGCTGCGCCAGGGCCTCCTTGACCACGGCCACGTTGTCGGCCGAGGAGTCCGCTCCACGCAGCTCCTCGAACCGTCTGATCAGCTCCCATACCTCCATCGCGGCGGCGTAGTCGCCGGCCCGCAGCGCGTCGCGCATGCGCAGCGTCAGCCCGGGGACCGCGGTGACCAGCCCGGAGGTGAACCCGCGGGCCCCGACCGCCCAGTACGCGGGCGTGTACGGCTCCGCCAGCCCGCACAACCAGGCGAACCGGTCCAGCCCGGCGTCCCGCGCCACCGACGCGAAGCGCACCGGGTCGGGCACCGCGTACTTGACGCCGACCACGTTCGGGCACGCCTCGCCCAGCCGGGCCACCTGCGCGCCGGTGATCCGCGGGTCGCGGACGTACGGCACGACGCCCAGGTCCGGCACCGCCTCGGCGATCCGCCGGTGGTAGTCGACCCACCCCTCGGCCGCCACGTACGGGTGCACCGGCTGGTGCACCATCACCATGCGGGCGCCGTGCTCGCCGGCGTGCCGGGCGGACTCCACCGCCGAGGGCACGTCCAGCCCCACCCCGGCCAGCACGGTCGCGTCGTCGCCGGCCGCGGCGGCGGTGGACTCCAGCACCTGCCGCCGCTCGTCCGGCGTCAGCGCGTAGAACTCGCCGGTGTTGCCGTTGGGCGTGATGACCCGCACGCCCGCGTCGATCAGCCGGCGCACCAGCTTGGCGTTCGCGTCGAGATCGACGGCGCCGTCCGCGTCGAAGGGCGTCACGGTGACGGCCGCGATGTCGTTGAGCGTCCTGGTCAGGACGCGTATCTCGGTGGGCATCTGGTCAACCTCTGCTCTCTGCGGGGATCGTCTCGTTCAGCGGCCGGACCCGCACCATGAAGCCGTAGATCAGCGTGCCCAGAATGGCCATCACCCCGGCGAAGATCATCGGCCCGGTGTACGAGTTGCCGCTCATCGTCAGGAAGAACCCGATGAGGATCGGGCTGATGATGTTGCCGATCTGCGAGCCGAAGTTCTGGAAGCCCGCGACCGACCCGACCACCGAAGGGGCGGGGGCGACCTCGGCCGGCAGGCTGAGGATGGCGGCCCCGGCGAAGGAGTGGGCGCAGTTGCTGATCGACAGCAGCACCATCACGGCCAGGTTGCCGTCCACGAAGATGGTCAGCGTGATCGTCGAGGCCAGCAGCATGCCGGTGATGATCGGCAGCTTGCGGGCGCGGCCGATGGGCACGCCGCGGCGTACCAGCCAGTCGGAGAACGCGCCGCCCGCGACGGTCGCGCCCACGGCCAGCAGCGCCGGGATCGAGCCGAACACGCCCAGCTCCAGGATCGTGAAGCCGCGGTCCTCGACCAGGTAGCTCGGATACCACGTCAGGAAGAACGCGCCGGTCGCCGAGCGGCAGATGTAGCCGAGCACCAGCCCCCAGATGGTGGGGTAGCGCAGCAGCTCCACCCAGCGCATCCGCGGCCCGGTCTCGGGCACGGCGGCGTCGCCGCCCTCGATGTAGTCGAGTTCGGCCTGTGAGATGCGCGGATGCTCGCGCGGCGAGCGGTAGATCATCCACCAGCCGACCACCCAGGCCATGCCGGCCACGCCGATCACCACGAACGCCGCCCGCCAGCCGAAGGCGGCGATCAGCGCGGTGACGACCGGCACGGACAGGGCCACGCCGACCTGCTGTCCGGTGTCGAAGAGGCTGGAGGCCAGCGCCCGCTCCCTGCGCGGGAACCAGGTGGCGACGACCTTGACGTTGGCCGGTTGCACGGGGGCCTCGCCCATGCCGAGGCCGAGCCGGGTCACCAGCAGCGTGCCGACGCCGTGGGCCAGGGCCGTGGCGGCGGTCCACAGCGACCACCACACGACGGCGATCGGGTAGATGACGCGCGGGCCGAACCGGTCGAGCAACCACCCGGAGGGGAGCTGGAAGATCGCGTAGGTCCAGAAGAACGAGCTGAGCAGGATGCCTTTCGTGGTCTGGTCGAAGCCCAGCTCGTCCTGCATGTAGGTGCTGGCGACGCTGAGGGCGGACCGGTCGAGGTAGGCGATGGTCAGGCCGAGGCCCGACAGGGTGATGATGGTCCAGCGAAGTCGGGACCGTGCGCGGCGGGCTGTCGCGGGCACGGCGGGGGTGGGTGTTGCGGAGTTAGACTGCATTCGAGCTCCAGGCTGCAGGTCAGTGCAGTGACCACGCCGGACCGCCGGCTCGCCAGCCCGCCGGTCGCCGCGCCAACGGCGTTCCGACGGGGATCCGTCCGGTCCGGGGTGTTCGAGTGAACGGAGCCGTCTCGCCGGTGTGGCCCGTGTCTGCGGGCCACACCGCACGGCTGGGTAAGGGGTAGCCCCTTTCGTGAGGTTTCCGAAGTCCTAATTCACGCGACTGTAACTCAAAGAGCGGTCATATACGAGATGCGATGTACGGTATCTTTCACTTCATGAGTGAGGTCATCGCGTCACCGGTCTTCTCCGGTCAGCCCAGGTCGCTGTCGTCGCGGGGCACGGTCGTCCTGGAGGCGATCAAGCACGCGATCCTGACCGGCGCGCTACCGCCCGGCCGCCAGCTCGTCGAGACCGAACTCGCCCAGCAGCTCGGTGTGTCCAAGACCCCCGTGCGCGAGGCGCTCAAGACGCTGGCGGGCGCGGGCCTGGTCACGATGAGCGAGTACAAGGGCGCCACCGTGCGCACCGTGGACGACGCGCTCATGGAGTGGGTCTATGACCTGCGCCTGCTGCTGGAGCCCGAGGCCCTCACCCGCACGGTCGAGCGCGGCGCCGACCTCTCCCCGGCCGCCGAGGCCCTGGGCCGCGCCGACGCCGCCGCCGACCGAGCCGACCGCAGCCTGGCCAACCGCGACTTCCACCGCGCCCTCTACGCCGGCTGCGGCAACCCGCTGCTCGTCAGCACCCTCGACTCGCTGCGCGACCAGACCGCGCTGATCTCGGCGGCGGCCTGGTCGCGCGTGCCCACCTGGGAGGAGGAGGCCGCCGAGCACCGCGAGATCCTCGCGGCCGCCCAGGAGGGCACCGCCGCCGAGGCCGCCGGCCTGCTGCGCGCGCACGTCTGCCGCTTCGTCGAGCGCGTCAGGGAAAGCGGAGGTCTGTGATTCGTGTGATCAATCTCTCAGCGTAGCCTTGCTCGGGGCCCCGCCTCCGCCCCGTCCCTACGATGATCATCGATCATTCGGAGGGGAGATCCGTGTCTGGGCGAGAACGCGTTCGGACCGTTCTGGACAGCCGCCTCGTGCAGCGGGCGGTCATCCTGGTCATCGTCGTCAACGCGATCACCATCGGCTGCGAGACCAGCGCGTACCTGATGGAGCGGGCCGGCGACCTGCTGCACACCATCGACCGGGTCGCGCTGGCCATCTTCGTCCTGGAGCTGGGCGCCCGCCTGTACGCCTACCGCGCGGCCTTCTTCAAGGACCCCTGGAACTGGTTCGACGCGATCATCGTGGCCGTCGCGCTCATCCCGGCCTCCGGCCCGACGTCCGTGCTGCGCGCCCTGCGCATCCTGCGGGCGCTGCGGCTGGTCTCGGCGGTGCCCAGCATGCGCCGCGTGGTCGGCGCGCTGCTGACCGCCGTGCCCGGCATGGCCTCCATCATCGGGCTGCTCGTCCTGATGATCTACATCGCGGCGGTCATCGCCACCAAGCTGTTCGGCGACATCGTGCCGGAACGCTTCGACGAGCTGCCGCGCTCGCTCTTCACGCTCTTCCAGATCATGACCGGCGACGACTGGGGCAACGTCGCGCAGGAGGTCATGGAGCACAAGCCGTGGGCATGGATCTTCTTCATCGTCTACATCCTCATGTCCACCTTCGTCGCGCTGAACCTGTTCATCGCCGTCGTGGTCAACGCCATGAACGAGGACGGCGAGGCCGTGCGCCAGAGCCGGGCCGAACCGTCGCCGGAACTCGAGTCCGTCAAGCGGGAACTGGCCGCGGTGAACGCCAAGCTAGACCAGCTCCTTATGCGGGAGCGTCCGGAGGAACTCCGCTCCCCGGCCGATCGTTGACGCGGGCGTCACAACGTTTTCGATCTTCGTTCGACAGGGAGAACAGTGGTCTTCAAGAGGATGCTGGGTGCGTTCGGAGTGGGCGCCCCGTCCGTGGACACCGTGCTGTCCACACCGCGTACCCGGCCGGGCGACACGCTGGAGGGGGAGGTGCGGCTCAAGGGCGGCGACTTCGACGCCGAGATCGAGCACATCACCCTCGGCCTGGTGGCCCGCGTGGAGATCGAGCACGGGGGCGACGAGAGCTCCGGGCTCGGGGAGTTCTCCAGCGTCCGGGTCTCCGGTCCGTTCACGCTGCGCAAGGGCGAGGACCGCGTCATCGACTTCGCGATCCCGGTGCCGTGGGAGGCGCCGATCAGCGAGATCTCCGGCCAGCCGCTGCCCGGCATGGCCATCGGCGTACGGACCGAGCTGGCCATCGCCAAGGCCGTTGACAAGGGCGACCTCGACATGCTGGCCGTCGAGCCGCTGCCCTCGCAGCTTCGCATCCTGGAGTCGTTCCTCCAGCTCGGCTTCGCCTTCCGCGCGGCCGACCTGGAGGCGGGCCACCTCTACGGCGTGCGCCAGGAGCTGCCGTTCTACCAGGAGCTCGAGTTCTACCCGACCGGCCACTACGCGAGCTCGGTGCGCGAGGTCGAGGTCACCTTCGTCGCCGGTCCGACGGGCCTGGAGGTGGTCCTGGAGGCCGACAAGCGCGCCGGCCACTACTCGGGTGACGCCATCGGCCGCTTCACGGTCAGCCACGACGACGCCCTGCGTACGGACTGGGCGGGCGAGCTGGGCCGCTGGCTCGACGGCCTCTCGCAGTACGGCGGGCACGCTGGGGGCCACTTCGGCCAGCCCGCCCCCTACGGGCAGCCCGACGCCTACGGCCAGCCCGGCCCGTACGGTCAGCCCGGCCACTACGGCGAGCACGGTCACCCCGGCTACCCCGGCCAGCATGGCCACCCCGGCCACCACGACGACCACCACGGGCACCGCAGCGGCCCCGGCATGGGCACGGTGATCGCCGCCGGCGCGGCCGGTGTGGTGGGCGGCCTCGTGGCCGGCGAGATCATCGAGGAGGTCTTCGAGGGCGACGACGAGGAGGAGGGCGGCGACTGGTGACCCCCCCGCTGACCGGCCGCGGTGAACGCTCCGCGGCCGGTCAGCGGGTCGTGCCGGCGCCCCGATGAGCGGCCGGCCCCCTGCCCGGCGGCGGCCCCCCACGTGGGGAGCCGCCGCCGGCGGCGGGGCCGGTCAGCCGCGTCGTCTGCCGTACACGCCCGCCGTCAGCGACACCCCCAGCGCCGCCAGGGCCACCTGGATGCCCAGCTCGATCCAGTCGATGCCGCGCGTGTCCGCCACCCCCAGCACCGCCGCGATGGCGGTGCCGATCAGCGCGGCGACCACGCCGATCACGATGGTGAGCCAGACGGGGATGCGCTGCCGCCCCGGAATGACGAGCCGCCCCAGGGCGCCGATGACGACGCCGATGATGAGACCGGAGATGATGCCGGTGATTTCCACGCTGCTTGCGCCTCCATGAGGTCGGCGTTCTTCCGTCACCAGGCACAACGAGCGGCCACACCCGGCGGGTTCCGCGATGAGCCGGTCTCCGGGCCGCTCGCTGGGCCGCTCTTTGGGCCGCTCTCCGGGCAGGTCAGCCCGTGAGGTAGCCGCCGGAGGCGTCGATGTCGGTGCCGATCACGGCGGTGGCGTCGTCGGAGGCCAGCCACATGACCACGCGCGCCATCTCCTGCGGCTGCACGATGCGCCTGATCGGGTAGTCCTGCGCGATCTCCTCGTACGTCGTCCCGAACGCCTCGGCCGCCCGCCGCAGCATCGGCGTGTCCACGGCGCCCGGCGCGAGCGCGTTGACCCGGATGTTCCTGGCGGCGTACTCCAGCGCGGCGACCTTGGTCAGCGAGGCCACCGCGTGCTTGCTGGCGTTGTACGGCGAGATCGTCGCGAAGCCCACCTCGGCCGAGATGGACGCGGTGTTGACGATGATCCCGGCCCCCTGCCGCAGCATGTGCGGCAGCTCGTACTTCATGGCCAGGAACGTCCCGCCCGCGTTCGTCCGCCAGACCAGCTCGTAGTCCTCCAGCGTCTGCTCGTGCAGGGGAGCCGCCTTCGGGCTCTCGATGCCGGCGTTGTTGAAGGCGATGTCGATCCGCCCGTGGCGGCGCACGCACTCTGCGACGAACGCCCGCACGTCCGCCTCCCTGGTCACGTCGGCCCGCATGAAGCCGGCCTCGCCCCCGAAGTCCCTGATCGCCCGCTCGTGCCGGCGGCCGAGCTCCTCGCGCCGTCCGCAGAAGAACACCTTCGCGCCCTCCCGCGCCAGCTCGTAGGCCGTGGCCTGCCCGATCCCGGACGTCGCCCCCGTGATCAGCACGACCTTGCCCGCGAAGCGGCCTCGGCGGTCGGCGCGGCCCGACGAGGGCTCGGGCGGGTTCTGGGTGTCGGCCTCGGCGGCCCCGGCGGCCAGCGCCATCGCGCCCGCGGTCGCGGTGGTGAGGATCGCTCGTCTCGACGGTTGTCGCGTCATTGAGTCCACTCCTGGATGTTCGGCTGGGCCCAATGCTCGGACGCCGCCCGCGAAACCGTCCAATACCTGCGGTGATAGCCGATGGCTATGGAGCCGGACAGCTCCGGGGGCTCCGACGCCGTTGTCGGAGGCCCCGGGTGCGCGGGTGGCTCAGCCGGCCTGGCCGAACTGCCGCAGCAGCGGGCCGTCGAGCTTCCAGCCGGGCTCGTCGGCCAGGATCTTCTTCGTGTGCGACTCGATCGCCATCCGCCACTTGTTGTTGTTCGACAGGCGGAACACCTTCACGTCACCGCCGGCGGCGGCGCTGCCGGGCGCGTAGCCCAGGATGCCGTCGTAGCGGAAGTCGCCCGAGGTCACCAGGCGCTCCCGCTCCGCCACGGAGGCGGTGACGAGGTAGGAGGCGCTCTTCGCCCAGCGCAGCCGGAAGAGCGGCTTGCCGCCGGAGAACGGGGCACGCGACACGTAGGAGAGCGGCGTCCGCGTGGCCGACCAGCCGTGCTCGTCGATCGCCCGCCGCCTCTCCGACTCGCTGGCGGTGTAGAAGAACCCGCCGTCCTTCGTCACCAGTTCGTGGACCTTCACCCGTTGCGCGGCGACGCCCGTGTTCGAGGTCGCCGGGGCGGCGGAGGCGCTCTGCGCGGTGGCGACGCCGAGGGACAGCGTGGCGCCCAGGGCCACCGCCAGCCCGAGGCCGACGGGGCGGGTCATGCGGCCGGATGACAAGGCCATCACTCGTTTCCCTCCGATGTGCCGATCAAGGATGCCGCCAAGCTAGTGGCGCGCGACCCGCCGGACGGCTCACTTCGACGAACGTGGAAACGTCAGCCGGCGTCGAGGGGGAGAGGGTCGATCGTGCCGTCCGGCCAGACGATCTCGTGGTCGCCGATCGACGGCGCGTCCGTCCCGGCGCCCAGCAGGAGCGCGGCGGCGTACCAGCGGCCCGGCTCGGCGTCGCCGGGCGTCGCGCACCAGGGGACCAGCGTGCGCTCGCCCAGCGGGGTGGCCGCGACGTCCGTGCCCGACTCCGTCAGCCCCGGGCCGCCGACGACGCGCGTGGCGGGGCCGCCTTCCGGCGCGGGCCAGCCGCCCACCCGCAGCGGGCGCGGCTGCCCGGTCAGCCGCGCGAGCCGCACCTCCCACGCCCCGCGTACGACCGACACGACCTCCACCTCCGGCCCGTGCCGCATCGGCGCGCCCCCTCGCGGGTGGCCGTGGTCGGGGCCCGGCCCCTGCTCGCCCCAGTGCGCCCGCCAGCGCGACGACCCGGTCAGCGTGCCGGACGGCAGCGCGCGCACCCCGCCGGCGGTGAACCCGGTCCGGTGGCTGGCCCGGCCGTCCTCGTCGAGGACCACGACCGACTGGTCCAGCGGGTCGCCCGACAGCAGCGGGAAGGTGACCGTCGAATAGCCCAGCCGCGCGTACACCGGCGAGTCGGCCAGGTCGGAGCCGGGGTGCGAGTGGTCGGTGCCGTGGTTGACGACCCGGACCACGCCGTCCGCGCGGGTGCCGCTGACCAGCCAGCCGGGGGCGCGGACCACGCGGGCGAAGTCGCCGGTCTCCACCGGGAGCGGCTCCTCCACCGCCGTCCAGACCGGGTGGTCGGCCGGCAGCGACAGCCCGAACAGGCCCTTCGACGCCCAGTACGGCGACCCCGTCCCGGAGTAGGACTGCGCGATCTCCCGGTACGGGCCGTGCCAGCCCAGGTTGAGCACGCCGTCCGCGTCGGGCGCGGGGTCGTGCGCGCGTCCGGCGAAGTGCCGGACGATCCCGGACGCGGCCCGGCGCAGCAGCCCGGGAGAGCCGACCCCGGCCCGCGCGCCGGCCCAGAACGGCGCGGCGGCGGCGAAGCGGTAGGTCAGGCTGCGGCCCTGGATCAGCGGCGAGCCGTCCGCGCCCACCAGGTGGACGGCGTCGTCCAGGAAACGTTCGAGGCGGGCCAGGTAGCGGGGGCCGGGCGGGCGGCCGGCCATCTCGCTCCACAACAGCGGGTAGAAGTGCAGCGCCCAGCCGGCGTAGTGGTCGTAGGAGCGTTCGGCGCCGTCGGCGTACCAGCCGTCCTCGCGTTCGAAGCTCTCCGTCAGGGCGAGCCCGGCGTCGATGTCCTCCTGCGCGTACGGCCCGCCGACCGAGGCCAGGAACTGCTCCACGACGATCTGGAACCACACCCAGTTGATCGGCGGGTAGGCGGCGCCGATCGCCGGCGCCAGGTAGTCCACCACCTGCTCGCGCACCAGGGCGGGCAGCCGGTCCCACAACCACGGCCTGGTCAGGTGCAGCACCAGCGCGATGGAGGCGGCCTCCACCTTGGCCTGGTCGTGCTCGTCCAGGCGGACCCAGCGGTCGGGGTGGTTCGGGTCGGTGCCGGCGGCCAGGCCCTGCGCGTACCACTCCATGAGACCGAGCGGGTCGCGCCCGCCCTCGCCCGCCACCCGGAACCCGGCCGCGAGGAACGTGCGCGCGAAGCCCTCCAGGGCGTCGACGTCCGGGCCGTAGCCGCCGGGCGGGCCGGGGAAGCTGATGCGCGCGTGGGACGGGCAGGCGTGGCGGCGGGCCGTCAGGAGCAGGCGATCGGCCAGATCGGCCCAGTGCTCCCTGGTCCAGCCCGTGTAGGGGGAGATCATCAGGCCAAGCAAACACGGCGCGGACGCATTCCACAAGCGGCCCCCGGCCACCGGTCAGAACGTCACCAGCGGCTCCCCGATGAAGTCGGCGATGAAGTTGACGAAGAAGAATCCGAAGAACAGGAAGTTGAGCACGAGGATGACGTAGTGCCACGGGCGCGGCCGGGCCGGGCGCGGCAGCCTGCTGTTGAGGTACATCAGCAGGAACGGGTAGATCAGCGCCCCGAGGTTCGACATGTTCGCCGACCATTCGACCAGCCCCACCGGCAGCGACTGGAAGATGACGATCGAGATCACCACGAGCAGCAGGAGCATGAACGGGTAGTAGAAGCGGCGCGGGTCGCCCTCGATCAGCCTGCGCAGGCGCGGGCTGGTGGCGTTGGCGGCGTCCGTGGTCACCCGGACCATCGCCTCGAAGATGCCGAGCTGGGTCGAGAACAGGATCAGCACGCCGGCTACGAGCGCGACGTAGAAGACCACCTGCCCGTACTCGTCGCCGAGGGCGGCGGCCACGAACGTGGGCACGTTGGCCCGCGTGGGCCGCTCGCCCGCCAGCGCGACCGCCTGGGCCATGAGGATCGTGGGCAGCAGCATGCCGAGGACGGCGCCGACGAAGAACACGCCCCACATGTCCACCATGAGCAGCCGGTACCAGCGGCGCCACAACCCCCGGTTCAGCTCGTTGTCGGGGAAGGTGACCCCGCTGGCCAGGATCGGCTTCCGGTCGCCGCGCAGCCCGGAGATGTAGCCGACGCGGTGGCCCATGCCGTAGCCCTTGTCGCGGTAGTGGCCCATGACGTACCAGTTCAGGCCCGAGGCCAGCGCGGTGAACCCGGCCAGGCCGCCGAGTTGGGTGGCGGTGATCCCGGCGGGCGGGGCGGCCGGGGTGACGAACCCGCGGATGCCCTCCCACCACAGCTCGAACGGCACCACGAGCAGGTCCACGGCCAGCAGGGTGATCAGGATGGAGCCGACCATCACCCAGTTGGCCAGTTCCAGGACCCGGCTGATGCGGCGGGCCCCGGCGGTGATGAGGAACACCAGCACCAGCAGGCCGATGGCCCAGAGCCGCGGCTCGACGTCGTCGGGCCCCGGGGGCACGCCGTGGACCAGCGCGTACACGCCCTGTCCGGCCGAGGCGGCCCAGCCTCCGGCGATGAACGCGAAGATCACGATGAGCACCGACAGCGGCACCCAGAGCGGCCAGCCCGGCGGCACCCGCCCCCAGCCGACCACGGGCGTCTCGCCGGTCGCGAGGACGTACCGGGAGCATTCGACGTTGTAGAAGGTCTGCAGCAGCGCCGAGACCAGGATGACCCAGCCGACGCCGACGAATCCGAACTGCCCCACGTTGAGGGGGCCGAGCAGCCATTCACCGCTGCCGATCGAGATGCCGAGAGCGATCAGGCTCGGTCCGACGGCGTACTTGAACAGTTCCTTGGGGCCGATTCTGGAGACCTTGAAGACCTCCTCCGGCGTGGGCAGGTCGGCGACTTCGAGGTCCGGACGGCTGACTCCGAGCGGGTGCGACATCTCACTGCCTCCTGCCGCCCAGGGTGATCCCGAATTTCGGCGGCATCAAGGCCCAAATACCGTCTAAAAACGGATATGTCAGGCGTATTGCAGGTCGACCCGCACGATGCGCCCGCCGCCGACCGTGAAGTCGTAGTGCGCCTCCCAGCCGCCGGACCCGCCCGGAGCCCAGTGGACGAGCAGCTTCTGCCCGTCCCCCCGCCGCCCGGCGATCGACAGCACCCGCAGGGTCCCGCCGATCACCTCGCCGTCCGCCCACCGCCGGATCGCGTCGTGCCCCTTGATGCTCCGGCTGACGTCGATGATCTCGGCGTCCGGGGCGAAGGAGGCGACCAGGGCGTCCAGGTCGCGGGCGTTCACCGCGTCCACGTACGCCTGCGCCGCCGCGTCCACCCCCTCGACCGGCGTTCCGGTCGCCTCCGGCGCGGAGGCGCTCGTCGCCGGACCCGGCGGCGCGGTGACCGTGGCGGCGCAGCCGCTCGCGGCCAGGAACGGGACGACCGCGACCAGCGCGGCCCACTTCGCACGTTGCCTTCCCATGCCGACGATCCTGCGGCCCCGCCGCCGCGCGGGTCCAAGACCTGTCGCCATAACCGCCGGCTATGCCCCGCGCAGGGCGTCCGACCTGGCCGGACGGTCCGGGCGTGGCGTTGCGCCGCACCCCGCGGGGGGCTCCCTACAGTAAGGATCAACGTGACTTCTGGGGGAGATCATGAAAGCTCAGCTCATCGCGGCGGGCGGCGTGCTCGCCGCCGCCGCGCTCGTGGCGACGGCCCCGCCGGCCGCCGCTCGGGACGGCTGCGACCTGACCGTGGCCGACGCCACCCACTCGGTGAGCATCGACGCCTGGGGCGTCTACGCCGGCCCCCGCGCCGCCGACGCGTGCCAGGGCGGCCACTGGGGGCAGGGATACCACACCAACTGGGGCACGCCGGGCACCTGGAGCGCCCCGACCTGGGGCGGCGGCGACTGGGGCGTCACGGGCTCGCGCGGCTGGAGCGACTACGTCCGGCCGGGCATCCGGTTCTGACCGGAGACCGGTTCCGGGGGCGCGGGCGGGCGGCCCGCCCTCCGCTCACCGGTCGACGATCTCGTTCTTCCCGATCACCACGACCCCGCCCCTGGTCAGCGCGAAACGTGTGCGGTCGTAGTCGAGGTCGAACCCGATGCGCGCCCCGTCGGGGATCACCACGTTCTTGTCGATGATCGCCTTGCGCACGATCGCGCCCCGCCCGACCTTGACGTTCTCCATCAGCACGGAGTCCTCCACCCGCGAGTGCGAGTGGAGCACGACCTTGGGCGACAGGATCGACCTGATCGCCGTGCCGCCGGAGACGATCACGCCGGGGGAGACCAGCGAGTCGATCGCCCGCCCGACCCGGTCGCCGTCGTTGTGCACGAACTTGGCCGGCGGCAGCGGGTCGTGCCCGGTGAAGATCGGCCACTTGTCGTTGTACAGGTTGAAGACCGGATGGGCCGAGATGAGGTCCATGTGGGCCTCGTAGTACGCGTCGAGCGTTCCCACGTCGCGCCAGTAGCCGCGGTCGCGCTCGCTGGAGCCCGGCACGATGTTGTGGGCGAAGTCGTACACGTCGGCCCCGCCGGACTTGACCAGCATCGGGATGATGTTGCCGCCCAGGTCGTGCTTGCTCGTGGGGTCGAGCGCGTCCTCGCGCAGCGCGTCGATCATCGACTGCGTCTTGAACACGTAGTTGCCCATCGAGGCGAACACCTCGTCGGGGGAGTCGGCCAGGCCCACCGCGTCCTTCGGCTTCTCCCGGAACGCCACGATCCGGCGCCCTTCGGGGTCGGTCTCGATCACGCCGAACTGGTCGGCCAGCGACAGTGGCTGCCTGATGGCCGCCACCGTCACGTCGGCCCCGGAGTCCTCGTGCTGCTCGACCATCTGCCGCGGATCCATCCGGTAGATGTGGTCGGCCCCGAAGACGATCACGTGCTCGGGCATCTCGTCGTAGATCAGGTTCAGGTTCTGGAACAGGGCGTCGGCGGAGCCGGAGAACCAGCGCGGCCCGAGCCGCTGCTGCGCGGGCACCGGGGTCACGTAGTTGCCCAGCATCGCCGACAGCCGCCAGGTGCGTGAGACGTGCCGGTCGAGGCTGTGATTCTTGTACTGCGTCAGCACGACGATCTTCAGGAAATCGCCGTTGGCGAGGTTCGACAGCACGAAATCGATCAGCCGGTACATCCCGCCGAACGGCACCGCCGGTTTGGCCCGATCCGCCGTGAGCGGCATGAGCCTCTTGCCCTCTCCACCTGCCAGCACGACCGCAAGCACCCTCCGGGACCTCATGCCCAGGACGCTACCCCCAAATGGCCGTTCTATCGACGAAACCCCGCACGGGGAGCTTGTTGCTTGTCCGGTTTTGGAGCCCAATGTACGAACCGGGCATGCCGACCTTGGGCTTGTCGATGTGTTTTTCTTGCCGGGTCCGCCCGTAAGGTCGTCTCATGCGTGTTGATCTGCTCAGCCGGGAGTATCCGCCCGAGGTGTACGGCGGTGCCGGGGTGCACATGGAGTACCTCGCCAGGGAGTTGCGGAAGCTGGCCGACGTACGCGTGCGCTGTTTCGGCGCCGACCGCGCCGAGCCTGGCGTGTCGGCCTACCGGGTGCCGGACGGGCTGGCCGACGCCAACGCCGCGCTGCAGGTGCTCGGCGTCGACCTGGAGATGGCCGCCGCCTGCGAGGGCGCCGACGTCGTGCACTCGCACACCTGGTACGCCAACTTCGCCGGGCACGCCGCCAAGCTGCTGCACGGCATGCCCCACGTGATCACCACGCACAGCCTGGAGCCGCTGCGCCCCTGGAAGGCCGAGCAACTCGGCGGCGGCTACGCGATCTCGTCGTGGGCCGAGCGCACCGCCCTGGCCGCCGCCGACGCGGTCGTCGCGGTGTCGGAGGGCATGCGGCGCGACGTCCTGGCCGCCTACCCGGAGATCCCGCCGCAGAAGGTGCAGGTCA
Organism: Nonomuraea sp. MG754425; assembly: GCF_021699195.1. Classification (GTDB taxonomy): domain Bacteria; phylum Actinomycetota; class Actinomycetes; order Streptosporangiales; family Streptosporangiaceae; genus Nonomuraea. The sequence continues at coordinate 28,014 of NZ_SSXE01000112.1, forward strand.
TCCACAACGGCATCGACACGGCCCAGTACGCCCCCGACCCCGGCACCGACGTCCTGGCCAGGCACGGCGTCGACCCGAACCGCCCGTACGTCGTCTTCGTCGGGCGCATCACCCGCCAGAAGGGCCTGGTCCACCTGCTGCGCGCGGCCCGCTCCTTCGACCCGAAGGCGCAACTCGTGCTGTGCGCGGGCGCGCCCGACACGCCGGAGATCGCCGCCGAGGTGACCGGCCTGGTGCGCGGCCTCGGCCGCGACGGCGTGTTCTGGATCCAGGAGATGCTGCCCAAGCCCGAGGTGATCCAGCTCCTGACGCACGCGACGGTGTTCGTGTGCCCGTCGGTCTACGAGCCGATGGGCATCGTCAACCTGGAGGCGATGGCCTGCGAGACCGCCGTGGTCGCGACGGCGACCGGCGGCATCCCCGAGGTGGTCGCCGACGGCGAGACGGGCCTGCTGGTGCCGATCTCCCAGGGCCCCGACGGCACGCCCCACGACCCGGAGCGCTTCGCCGCCGACCTCGCCGAACGCGTCAACACCCTGCTCGGCGACCCGGTCAGGGCGCAGGCCATGGGCGAGGCGGGCCGGGCCCGCGCGATCGGCCACTTCTCGTGGGAACGCATCGCCCGCCGCACCCTCGACCTGTACGCCTCCCTCTGACCTGCCGTGCCGACCGGCCGCGCTGCCGGCCGTGCCGGGGCCGCCCCGCCGCGGGCGCGGCGGCCCGCGCTCACCGCGCGCGTTCGAGCACGACGATCGGGATCTCCCGGTCGGTCTTCTGCTGGTACTCGTCGTAGTCGGGCCACGTCCGGGCCATGACCCGCCACATGTCCGGCTTCTCCCCGGACTGGGCCGTCCGCGCCGTGGCCGTGAACCGGTCGCCCATCACCTGCACCTTCACCTCGGGATCGGCCTGGAGGTTCTTGTACCACTGCGGATGGTCGGGATCACCACCCTTGGACGCCACCACCAGGTAGTCGTCACCGAACCGCTGATAGATGAGCGGCGTGGTGTAGGGCTTGCCGGAGTTGCGGCCCTTGGTGGTCAGCAGCAACACGGTGGTGTTGTTCCAGTCGTGTCCCTCGGCGCCGTCGGTCTCCTGGTAGCGCCGGACGTGTTCCTTGCCATAAAGCATGCAGCGCATCTACCCACCCTCAGGTGCCCTCACCATCACGCGGCGTGCCGTGAACAAGAAGTTAACGTGCCTGACACATTGTTTCCGCAGGTGCGTCCACCGCGCCTGACCGCCGGAGTCTCCTGTACGCGGACGCGCGCCGGTGAGAGCCTGGGCCCATGACCGACCCGGCCGGGGCGCTGGCCGCCCGCATCGAGCGCTTCGAACAGGCCGCGGACCCCGGGCTGATCTGGGATCCCGCGGCGCTGTCCGAGGCCGAGCAGGCGATGCGGGACTGCGCCGGAGACCGGTCCGACGCGGCGGCCTGGCGGCTGATCGCGATGTTGCACCTGGCCCGCTACCGGCTCGACGAGCACACCGTCCAGGACGCCGCGGTGGCGGGCGCCTTCTTCGCCGCCGTCGCCGTCCTCGACCCCGACCGGCTGCCGGAACGGCTGCGCGGCCCGCACGCGCCGCCCGCCGCGTCGGCCGACACCTGGGCCGGGCTGGTGGCGGAGGTGCTCCGGCAGGTGGACCCGGCCGCGTACCGGCACGTCGGGCTGCTCGTCCACACCCTGGTCCGCCGCGCCGTGGCCGACCCCGCGCCGGAGGTGTGCGAGCGGCTCGCCGGGCTGCTGCTCCAGGAGTCCGCGCGCTCCGCCGACCCCTCCTGGGCCTCCGGCGCGCTCGGGCCGGTGGGGGCCGCGCTGGTGCGGCTGCACGGCGCGAGCGGCGAGCGGGGCGTCATCGACGACGCGGTGCACCTGCTGCTGCGGGCCGCGCTGGGCGACGCCGCGTACGCGCCGGACCTGGCGGCGGCGCTGGGCCCGGCGGCCGGTGACGACGATGAGCTCGTCAGGGCGTACCTGGCGGCTGCCGAGGCGCCCGCCGGCGGCCAGGACCGGTCGCGGGCGCTGCTGACGCTCGTCGAGCTGGCCCAGGCACGCGCGGCGGCCACCTGCGCCGACGGCGACCTGCTGGCCTTCATCAGGTTGGGGCAGTGCGCGCTGGACTTCTGGCACGAGCAGTGGGCGCATCCCGGGGTGCTGGCGCCGTACGCGTCCGGGCTCGTCGAGTGGTACGTCGTCACCGGCGACGAACGCTCGCTCGAAGCCGGCGTCGAGATGCTCGAAACCCTGCGCGTGCCGCCGGACGAGAGCACGCGGGGCCTCGGCACGGACCCCGCCGTCCGGCTCGGGCTGCTCGGCGAGCGCCGCCTGCGCCGCCACCTCGTCACCGGCGACCTCGCCGACCTGGACGAGGCCGTGCACGTCCTGCGCGAGGCGGCCGGGCACGCCCCCGACGGCCATCCCGGCCGGGCCGGGCATCTGACGGTGCTGGCCGGGGCCCTGCACCGCCGTGCCGTCGTGACGGACGGCGACCCCGCCGAGGCCGTCGCCGCCGCCCGCGCCGCCCTGGCCGCACTCGGCGAGCAGGACCCGGCCAGGCCCGGCACGCTGCTGCTGCTCGGCCGGACGCTCAAGCTCGGCCTCACCCCCGGCACCGCGGGCGAGGCCGTCGCCGCGTTACGCGAAGCCCTCGCGGCCGGGGGCCGGGCGTCCCTGCGCGTGGAGGCGTACGGGCTGGTGTCGGAGGTGCTGCGCTGGCGCGCCACGCACGCGGGCGGCCGGCGGGCCGACGACCTGCGCGAGGCCGTGCTCGCCGCCCGCCAGGGGGCCGAGCTGGCGCAGCGCACCTCGTCCGGGCAGGCCGGCGCGCGGCGGACGTTGTGCGAGGCGCTGCTGGCCCGCTACACGGCGCTGCGCGACCCGCTCGACCTCACCGAGGCGCTGTCCCTGGCCGGGGACGGCGACGCCGCCCTGCTGTCCGGGCTCGACGCCCCGCCCGAGGTGGACGACCAGCTCGCACCGGCCGCGACCGAACTGGCCCTGCGCCTTCCGGACGCGGACCAGGAGGTGGCGCTCGAACTGCTCGCACTGGCCGAGCGGGGGGCGGCGGAGCCGGGGGAGTTCCTGCTGGAGGTGGCCCAGCGGCTGACCGCCGCCGGGCGGGAGCGCGTCGCGGTACGGGTGCTGGACCGGGCGGCACGGGCGTTCGCGTCGGACGGGGCGAACGGGGCGGACGGGGCTTTGGCGCGGGGCGCGTACGCGCTGGAGCGGCAGGGCGCCGCACACGAGAGCCTGGCCTCCCAGACGGACACGGCCCACCACGCCATCGACGACCACACCCCTGGAGACCACGGCTCCGAGCGCCACGGCTCCGAGCGCCATGACTCGGAACGTCCCGGCTCCGAGCACCCCGGTTTGGTGCCGGGTGGGGAGTTCGGGAAGGCCCTTTCCGCCTACGAGCGGGCCGCCGCCATCCACCGCTCCCTCGCCGATCCACGCTCGGAAGCACGCCAGCTCCGCAACATGGGCCTCGTCCACCTGCGCATCGGCGACCCGGCCCGAGCCGTCGAGCGGCACCTGCGCGCGGCGGCCCTGTGCGAGGCGGCCGGGCTGCCGGTCGAGGAGGCGGCGCACCAAGGGGACGCAGCCGAGGCGTGCCTGGCGATGGGCGACCCGGCCGCCGCGGTCGCCTGCGCGGTCAGGGCCAGGGAACTGCACCTGGAGAGCGGTGACGTCCGGGCGGCGGCGCTGGCCCTCGTACCGGCCGCCAGGGCCGCCGTGGACCAGGACGACCTCACCGCGGCCGGTGAGCGCATGGCGGCCTGCGCCATCGAGCTGGAGGCGGCGGGGGAGTGGGAGGAGGCGTGCAGGACACTCGACGCGCACGCCGTCACGCTCGCCGGCCGCGGCCACCACGGCCGGCGAGCGTGACGGCGCGCATCGGCCGGCGCCGCCGGGTCCGCGGCGACACCGAGGGCGCGCGGGTGGCGTTCGAGCTGGCCGGGCGCGAGTACGAGGCGATCGGCCACCACGACGGGGCCGCGTCGGTGCGCTACAACCTGGGCGTGCTGACGTACGCGGAGGGGGAGCCGGGGGCCGCTCTGGAGGCGTTCGGGGCGGCGGCGGAGGCGTTCGCGGGGTTGCGGGCACCGGTCAAGGAGGCGTTCGCGCTGGTCATGGGGGCCGCCTGCCTGACCGCGCTGGACCGCGTCGAGGACGCGCTGCCCGACCTGGACCGGGCGCTGGAGCTGGCCGCCGCGGAAGGCGACCCGGACGCCCTGCTCGCCGCCACCCTCGTACGGGCCGCGGCGGACGTCCGGCTGGGCGAGCCGCGCGAGGCGAAGGCCCGGCTGCGCGCGGTGCTCGGGCCGGTCGCGGGGGACGCGCTCAAGGAGGCCGTCGTCCACGACCGCCTGGCCGCGATCGCCGCCCGGGAGGGTGACCCGCGGGCGCAGGCGGAGGCCCAGGAGGCGGCCCTCGCCGGTTTCCGCGCGAGCGGCCAGGACCGGCTGGCCGCCCTCGCGTCCATCAAACTCGGCCTCGCCCTGGAGGCGAACGGCGCGGCCCGCCGGGCCCGCGCCCGCCTGGAAGAGGGGCTGGACGGCCTCGCCACGGCTCCGGACCCGCGGCCGTCGGGGACGCCGTTCGAGATCGTCGCCGCCATGGCGGGCGGCCTGGACGCCGCCCTCCTGTCCCGCCTGGCCGCCATCCAGCTCACCATCGGGGACGTCACCGCCGGCCGCGTCACCCTCGCCCAGGCCGTCACCTCCCTCCGCGCGGAGTCACGCCCCGGGCAGGCACTTGACCACCTGGAACGACGCCTGCGCCTGGAGGAAGCCGAATCGACCGGCGACCTCGCCACCGCCCGCACCCTGGCCGAACAAGCACTGAACGCCACCCCACCCGACGCCACCCCGCCCGGTGCGGGTGCGTCCGGTCGGTCCCGGGCGGACGGCGGTGTGCCGGATCGAGCCGCGTCCGGCGAGCATGCGTTCGGCAGGACCACCGCCGAGGGCGCCGATGACCGGTCGTACCTGCTGGCCAAGCTCTCCTTACTGTGCCGCGAGCTGGGCGACCCGGCCGCCGCCCACGCGTACGCGGCGCGCGGGTACGAACTGCGCGACGAGCGGGCCGCCGAGCACCTGAGCAACCTGGGCGCGGCGGCCACCGCCCTGGGACGGGTGGAGGAGGCGGCCGAACACCTGACCCGGGCGGTCGAGCTGGCCCGTGACGACGATGCCGCGCTGCCCGCCCGGCTCGTCAGGTCCCTCGGCCTGCTGGGTGCCGCTCTCACGGACCAGGGCCGCTGGCAGGAGGCCGCGCGGGCGTACGAGGAAGGGCTCGCCCTGGCCGAGGCCCCCGCCTGGCGCGCGCTGCGGGCCCCGCTGCTGTCCGGCCGCGCCGCCCTCCACCTCAAGCTCGGCGAGCTGGACGAGGCCGCGACCCGCTACCGCGAGGCCACCCAGCTCTCCTATGACAAGGGCAACAACTACTC
>NZ_SSXE01000113.1 GCF_021699195.1 Nonomuraea sp. MG754425
GGCGGGGACGAGCTGGGCGCCGCGCTCGCCCCCGTTCCTGGCCAGCCAGGTGACCTTGACCGGGGCGTCCGTCCGCACCGGCAGGAAGTCGTCGCTGGTGGGCACCTCCATGAGCACCTCGCCGTTCAGGTGGGCGGGCAGGCGCTCCAGGATGGCGCAGATGGCGGGCACGGCGGTCTCGTCGCCGGCGATGAGCACGCAGCCCGTGCCGGCGGGCGGGTGGAACTCGAGCCCGCCGTGGCGGCCCTCGAAGCGCGCGTGCGGGCCGTAGAGCGCGGCGAGGTCGCCCGGACGCACCCCTTCGGCCCAGCGGGCGACCGGGCCGCCGTCCGGGTGCATGACCACGTCCACGTCGACCTCGGCCGCCTCGGGACGGACGAGCCTGGCGGTGTAGGTGCGCATCGGGTTGCGCCTGGCGGAGTCGAGCACGCGCCAGCGCGCGTACCAGTCGGCGCCGGCGGGCAGGTGCGCGAAGCCGTGCTCCGGGACGGGGAGGAGGAGCTTGACCCGCTGGTCGAAGCCGTTGTCCGCGAAGTGCCGCAGGTCGTCGCCGGCGAAGGTCACCCGCAGGAACGACGGGCTCAGCCGTTCGAGCCGGTCCACCCGTACGTGGAACATGTGAAAGGGCTCGGTCATCCCCGAAATCTCCGATCTAGATTAGGTGAGCCTAACCTAAATGATTTCGCGGCTTTAGGCCACTCGGGATCCGTCGCGTGCGGTCGCCGGGTCGTCGCCGTGCGTGGATATGAGCAGGTCGGAGTACGTGAGGGCCAGGCGGGAGTGAAAGTTTCACGGCCGATTGACAGCGGGAAAGCGCTTACCTATGTTGTGGGCTGTTCGCTCGTACGTACGGCTGTCACATATGTGAACCAATGCTCGCTGGGGGGACACCAGGGCAGGGCGCTCAGCACCTGCGCGAGGCCACAGCAAGGAGCGTGAATCGTGCGACACACCATGAACGGCGGCGCGGCCGCCCTTACCGCGATCGTCCTGGCCCTGGCCGGCGTCACGACGGCGGGCGTCGTGGGGGCCACCTCGGCCTCGGCCGCCCCGGCGCCCGGATCGTACACGGTGGTGAACAACGGAAGCGGGCTGTGCCTCACCGTTCCGGGAGCGAGCACGTCCGACGGCGTGCAGCTCACCCAGACCGCGTGCGGCGGCGCGGCCCAGACCTGGACGCTGGCGGCCGTCAGCGGCGGTTACACCCTCAAGGCCGCCCACAGCGGCAAGTGCGCGGGCGTCAAGGACGCCAGCACCTCCGCCGGCAAGGCCGTGCAGCAGGAGACCTGCACCGGCGCCGCGTCCCAGACGTGGACGGCGGCCGAGTCGGGCTCCACCGTCCGGCTCGCCAGCGCCAACGGCGGCAAGTGCCTCAACATCAAGGACGACTCGACCGCGTCCGGCGGCCTGGTGCAGACCAACTCCTGCGACTCGGTCGCCACCAAGCAGTGGCGGCTGAGCTCGTCCGGCACGCCCACCGACCCGCCGACCGACCCGACGGACCCGCCCACCACGCCTCCGCCCGGCAACCCGTCCGGGCTGGTCGGCTGGGCCACCCAGGGCGGCGGCACCACCGGCGGCGGCAACGCCGCACCGACCACCGTCAGCAGCGCCTCGGCCCTGACCAGCGCGTTGTCGGCGAGCGGCGCCGCGGTGATCAGGGTGTCGGGCACGATCTCCTGCTCCGGCATGCTGCGCGTGGCCTCCAACAAGTCCGTGCTGGGCAACTCGGGCGCGGTGATCTCCGGCTGCGGGTTCAACATCTCCGAAGCCTCGAACGTGATCGTGCGCAACCTCACCTTCCGCGGCTGGAACGACGACGCGATCAACGTGCAGTACTCGACCCGCGTCTTCATCGACCACAACACCTTCAGCGACGGCTACGACGGCGCCGTGGACGTCAAGCGGGCCAGCGACTACGTCACCATCTCCTGGAACCGGGTCTTCGACCACGACAAGACCATGCTGCTCGGCCACGACGACGGCAACGGCGGCGAGGACCGCGGGCATCTGCGCGTGACGTACCACCACAACTGGTTCGACGGCACCAACCAGCGCCACCCGCGGGTGCGCTTCGGCAACCCGGTGCACGTCTACAACAACTACTACGGCAACGTCGGCAGCTACGGCGTCGCCTCCACCCAGGAGGCCGGCGTGCTGGTCGAGGGCAACTACTTCGAGAACACCGACGACCCGTTCCATCGCGGCGAGGGTGACTCCCCGGCCGGCAGCCTGGTCGCGCGCAACAACCACTTCGTCAACTCCGGCAGTGGCCAGAGCGGCGGCAGCGTCGGGTCCATCCCGTACGCGTACTCGCTCGACACCGCCTCCGGGGTGAAGTCGATCGTGACCGCGGGCGCCGGCGCGGGGCGCATCTCCGTCTGAGCCGTCCCGGCAGGTCCTTCCCCCACGGCCCCTCCGGCGTCCGCCCGCCGGAGGGGCCTCGTCGTGCGCCCGCGCAGGACGGGGAGGTAGCGTCATAGCGCTGTTGAGGTCCCCTCCCTGCGATAGGAGCCCGACTTGTCTCCTGTGATCCTCTCCGCGGCGGGCGTCGCGCTGGTGCTCGACGACTCCGGCCCGGGGCTGCCGCGGGTGCGGCACTTCGGCGCCGGCCTCGGGCCGGCCGCCGGTCCCGGCCTGCTGCCCGTGCTCGCCGCGCCGTCCCCGCCGCTGCTGCCCGCCCAGGGGGACGCCTGGTACGGCCGGCCGGGCCTGTCCGGCGTCAGGGACGGCGAGCACTGGCCGGTCCGGTGGAGCCTGGACGGGATCGACGTGTCGGCCGAGCCCGGCTCCGGTGGGTCCGTGACCGTCACCGCCTCCGACCCCGAGGCGGGCCTGCGGCTGGTGAGCGAGCTGCGCATGGACGGCGGCGGGCTGGTGCGGCTGCGGCACACGGTGACGAACGCGGCGGCCTCGCCGTACCGGGTGGCGGGGCTGATGTGCGTGCTGCCGGTGCCGGAGCGGGCCGGTGAGCTGCTGGACTTCACCGGCCGGTGGGCGCTGGAGAAGGTGCCGCAGCGCAGGGAGTTCGGCCAGGGGGTGTGGTCGCGGGAGAACCGGCGGGGCCGCACCGGGCACGACGCGACCGGGCTGCTGGTGGCCGGCACCGGCGGGTTCGGGTTCCGCTCCGGCGAGGTGTGGGCGGTGCACGCGGGCTGGAGCGGCGACCACGTCCACTACGCCGAGCGCGTCGCCGAGGGCGTGGCGCTGCTGGGCGCCGGCGAGCTGCTCGAACCCGGCGAGGTGGTGCTCGCCGAAGGCGAGAGTTACCGGACGCCGTGGGTGTTCTTCGCCTGGTCGGGCGGCGGTCTGGACGACGCGAGCGCCCGGCTGCACGGGCACCTGCGGGCGCGTCCGCTCCCGGTGCGTCCGGTCACGCTGAACAACTGGGAGGCCACCTACTTCGACCACGGCCTGCCCCGGCTGCTGGAGCTGGCCGGCAAGGCGGCGGCGGCCGGGATCGAGCGGTTCGTGCTCGACGACGGCTGGTTCCGCCACCGCCGCCACGACCGGGCGGGCCTCGGCGACTGGTACGTGGACGAGGGCGTCTGGCCGGACGGCCTGCGCCCGCTGGCCGACCGCGTCCGCGAGCTGGGTATGCAGTTCGGCCTCTGGTTCGAGCCGGAGATGGTCAACCCCGACTCCGACCTCGCCCGCGCGCACCCCGACTGGATCCTCGGGCACGCCGAGCGCATGCCGCCGCCGCACCGCCACCAGCAGGTGCTCGACCTGGCCCGGCCCGAGGTGTACGCGTACCTGCTGGAGCGGCTGGACGCGCTGGTCGGCGAGTACGCGCTCGACTACATCAAGTGGGACCACAACCGCGACATCGCCGAGCCGGTGCACGACGGCGTGCCGGGCGTGCGCGCCCAGACGCTGGCCGCCTACCGGCTGCTGGACGAGCTGCGCGAGCGCCACCCCAGGCTGGAGATCGAGTCGTGCTCGTCGGGCGGCGCGCGCATCGACTACGGCGTCCTGGCCCGTACCGACCGGGTGTGGACCTCCGACAGCAACGACGCGCTCGACCGGCAGTCGATCCAGCGCTGGACGGGGCTGCTGGTGCCGCCGGAGCGGCTGGGCTGCCACGTCGGCGCGCCGCGCGACCACTGCACCGGCCGGGTGCTGCCGCTGGCCTTCCGCGCGGCGACGGCGCTGTTCGGGCACATGGGCGTGGAGTGGGACCTGACCGCCGCGAGCCAGGAGGAGTTGGACGAGCTGGCCACCTGGATCGCGCTGCACAAGCGGCTGCGGCCGGTGCTGCACGCCGGGCGGGTGGTGCGGGCCGACCATCCCGACCCGTCGGCGCTGCTGCACGGGGTGGTGCTGCCCGAGCGGGCGGTGTACGCGTACGTGCAGCTCAGCTCCAGGACGGCGATCACGCCAGGCCCGCTGCGGCTGCCCGGCCTCGACCCTGAGGCGGTGTACGAGGTGCGGCTCGCCGGCCCCGCCCCCGAGCGGACGGCGCTGCCGGAGTGGGCCGCGACGCCGGACGGCGGGCCGGTGCGGCTGTCCGGGGCCGTGCTGGGCGAGCTGGGCCTGCCGGCTCCCGCGCTGCGGCCCGCGACGGCGTTGGTCGTCGAGCTGGAGCGGGTGTAGCGCAGGTCGAGCTGGGTTTGCCGGCCCCCGCGTTGCGGCCCGCGTCGGCGCTGGTCGTCGAGCTGGAGCGGGTGTAGCGCCGCTCAGCCCAGGTCGAGCCCGGAGCCGCCGAACCGGTCGCGCAGGAACCTGCCCTGGTCGCGCAGCGCCTGCTCGTCGCCCCGGTGGATCGCCTCGGCGACCTTGCCCATCTGGGCGTCGAGCAGCGCGAGCTGCTCCAGCAGCTCCTCGTGCGCGCTGCGCTCCCGCCCGGCCCGCCGGGTGAGGGCGTAGCGGCGGGGCAGGTTCGCGTACGCCTCCAGGCTGGCGGGCAGGTAGCGGCGGATGGTCTGCGAGACCACGTGGAGCTGGTCGGGGGAGGCGGTGAGCTGCTCGGCCCTGGCCAGCACGGCGCCGATGACCTCGGCCAGCGCGTGCGTGGCGGCCCGCACGTCGTCGGGGAAACGCCCGTCGACGCGGCGCAGCAGCCCGTCCAGGTCGGCGCGCAGCGCCCGCGTCTCGACCTCGGCGTGCGAGATCGTCAGCCGGACGCGGTCGGGCGGGGCGAGCAGCGCGCCCACCCCGTACGCCGCGAGCACGACGACCGGCCAGAACGCGCCCGCCAGCCCCAGGAAGTGGGCCCCCAGCCCGAGCAGCGCCAGGACCGAGCCGACGATGTTCCTGGTCGAGCCCAGGTAACGCAGGACCCGCTCACTGGTAGCCACGGATCTCCTTGAACGCGCTGGTCAGCGAGGTCTCGCGGGCGTCGAACACCGCGCCGCCGGTCAGCTCGGCCACCTTGCGCATCTCCTCGACGTCGCTCTCCCCGAACAGCACCACGAACGTCGGGACCCGGCGGCTGTCCTGCGGCAGCGAGCGGTAGTAGGACTCGAAGCCGGCGTAGTCGGAGCCGTTGGTGTTCTCGCCGTCGGTCATGAGCACGATCGAGCCGTAGCGGCCGGAGGTGACCGGACGGCCGTAGGCGGCCCGGAGGCTGTCGTAGATCGCGGTGCCGCCGAGGGCGGTCAGCCCCTCGGCGTAGCGCCTGATCTCGGCGAGGACCTGCTCGGGCGCGCGTTCCGGCACGGTGAACGGGACCGGCCGGCGCGGCGAGCCGCTGAACGGGATCATCGTGACGCTCTCGCGGTTGCTGAAGCGGGTGAACGCGCCGGAGGCGGAGGAGTCCGCGCCGGTCAGGGCCACCAGCGCCTGCCGCAGCGCGGTGATCCGCTCGCCCTTCATCGAGCCGGACGTGTCCAGCACGAACGTGGCCTGCGCCGGGACGCGCACCTGGTTGAGATAGGTGGCGATCAGCTCGTCGGCGGTGCCGCGCCGGTTGGGGAAGGGCAGTTCGATGAGCTGGCCCGCGCCGAAGCGGGCGTCGAGCGGGACGCCGCCGACGATCGGCCGGCGGTGCGTGCCGGTCATGATCTCCTTCTGCACGGCCGGGGTGCGCAGCCAGGCGGCGAGCTTGCCGTACAGGACCTTCTTCTCCTCCGGGGCGGAGGCCAGCAGCGTGAGCGGGTAGTCGGCGCTGACCACGCCGTCGGAGGGGTGGACGAGCGTGAGCGGCTCGCGCGCGCCCAGCAGCACCGACTCGTAGTTGACCATGCCGTCCACGCTCGGGTCGCGGGCGTAGGCGTCGGCCAGCCAGCCCGACGAGCCGGCCGTCAGCCGCTGCGCGGAGAAGAACTCCTTCAGCCGGGGCGTCACCGTGGCGACCTGCTCGGCGCTGAGCGCGCCGTCGGCGTCCGACAGCGCGGCGGCTACCCCGACCAGGGCGGAGAAGCCCGAGTTGGAGGAGGCGGGGTTGGTCATGCCGAAGCTGAAGCGGCCGTCTTCGGCCGCCGTGGCGATGTCGGCCCACGAGACCTGCCGGCGGTCCCAGCCGAGTTCGGCGGCCTTGGCCGGCTTGAGCCCGAGCACGACCGGCGAGACCATGATCTTGGTCTGGGTGGACAGCTTGGCCGGCGCGCCGTCGATCAGCGACAGGTAGCGGTTGGAGGAGAACCAGGTGGCGTCCAGGTTGCCGTCGGCCCGGCCGCTCGCGACCTGGTCCGCGCCGTCGAGCGTGCCGGTGTAGGTGAGCCGCACCGTGACGCCGGCCTCGCTCCCGGCCCGTTCGAGCAGCGGCTCCAGGTCCTTGATCTCGCTGCCGGCCAGGACGCGCAGCACGTCGGGGCCGTCGGCGGCCTCCTCCGTCCCGCCGCAGCCGGCCGTCAGGAGCAGGGCGGGCACCAGGACGGCCGCGAGCCCCCCGCGCAGCCTCATGACGACTCCCGGGCGCGGTCGAGGTACGTCCTGGCGTGTTCCAGCTCGGAGGACAGGCTGTCCACGGTGGCGGCCATGCTGTCCACGGCCTTGGCGCGGAAGGAGTCGATCAGGTCCATGGTGGCGTAGACGTTGTCGAACGCCTGGCGCAGCGTGTCCATGTCCACGCTGGTCGAGGCGGCCTGGTTCTGGATGGCGCCGGCCTGCGTGCGCAGCATCTCGCTGGTGGCCAGGATCAGGTCGCCGGTCGTCGCGTTGAGCGCGCTGATCTGGTCGAGGACGAGCTTCTGGTTCGCCAGCGCCTGCGCGACCGTGACCGCCGTGCGCAGGGCCGCGACCGTGGTCGTGGTGGCGCGGTCCACGCCCTTGCTGAGCTCCAGGTTGTTCTTGCGCACCAGGTCGAGGGCCAGGTAGCCCTGTGCGGAGACGGCGAGCTGGGTGAGCAGGTCCTGGTGCTTCTGGCGGACCGCGAACAGCGCGTCCGAGCGCAGCGCCGTGGCCTGCGTCTCGTCGGCCAGCGTGACGCGCTCCTCGATGGCGGCGTCCATCGCCTTGGCCATGACCGCGTACTCCTGCAGCCTGGTCATCGCCTCCCACAGGTTCGCCTTCTCGCCCTCGATGGCGGCGTTGTCGCGCAGCAACTCGTCCTGGCCGGACTTGAGCGCGCGGATGATGTCGTCGAGGTGCTGCTGCGCGGAGTGGAAGCGGGCGAAGTAGTCGCGCAGCCGGTCGCCGAACGGGATGAGCCCCAGCAGCCGGCGCGGCCCGCTCGCCGCCTGCTTCGGGTCCAGGTCCACGACGGTGCGGCGCAGCGCCACCAGCCCGCCGGCGACCCTGGCCTGGGCGTCGGCGCCCTCGCCCCTGGCCCCGCCGAGGGCCGCGACCGGCCGCTTGAGCATGCGGTTGGCCACCTGCGAGGCGGACCTGATCTCGGTGTCGCCCATCGAGGAGATGTCGTGGACCTTGCGGGAGAACTCCGGCGTGCGCGGGTCGATCCCGCTCAGCTCGCCGGCGAACTCGCGGGCCCTGGCGGTCAGCTCGGCGGCGCGCTCGTCGGCCATCGGCAGCATGGTGGCCGCCGTCTCGGCCGGGACCGGGGTGACCGGCGCGGGCGGCGTGAGCACCAGTTCGGACACGTGCGGGATCTCCTTGCTAGGGTCGTGCGGCGTCGATGGTGGTGATGAGCTGGTCCAGCCGCTCGTAGGTGGGCGGCTCGACGACGTCCACGAGGTCGGCGGCGGCCGGCGCCTTCGTCTTGGCGACCAGGCCGGCGAACGCCTGCGGGTCGGTGGTGCGGAAGCCGTACCGGGCGGCGAGGGCCTGCAGCTCGTGGTCCTCGGTGAGCAGCTTGCCGACCCGGTCGCCGTCGCCCGACAGGGGGACCACGGTGTGCTTGCTGAGCACGGTCGGCGACGGGTAGACCAGCCGCATGCCGGGTTTGATCGCGCCGTCGCCGGCGAAGACGTGCGCCAGGTACTGCGCCTCGTAGACGACCAGCATCGGCGTCTTGCCGGCGCCCAGCGCGAGGTAGTCGTCGAAGGACGCCTCGCTGGTGGACTCGGAGAAGCCCTGGTCGAGCACGGCCGGCGCGAGGACGGGCGCGATCTTGGCGATCTGGCCGGCGGAGCTGATGACGTCCTCGCCGTTGGCGACGTAGCCGATGGCGGACAGGTACATGGCGGCGGAGTTCGAGGTGCGGATGTCGGTCGTGGTGAGCAACACCCGCTTGCGCGCCTTATATGACGAATTATCGGGAATCTCGTCCCAGCGAGTGCCCTTGGCCACCAGATCTAGATATTTCTTGATGTCGAAGGTCTGGTGGCCTTTGCCGGAATCGCTGAGGACTCCGGCCTTCGTCAGCAACTCCGCGATCGGCTCGAACGTGGCCACCGCCATCGGCGAGTAGAACGGCGAGTACGTGACGGCGGCGCCGCGGTCGCGCTTGATCCGCTCGGCGGCCGGGACGCTGGACGGAAAGGCGAAGGCGTAGCGGCTCAGGTCCACGTCGGTGACGATCTGCCGGGACCCGGCGGTGTCCACCTCGACGCGCAGGCCGTGCCGGGCGAAGGCCGCCTTGACCTCCGGGTCGTCGAAGAACGGCTTCTTCTCCGACCCGATGACCCCCCGTACCACCGTCGCCTGCGGCGCGCCGTCCCCCTGGTTCCCGATGACGATCGCGACCGCCGCCACACCGGCCAGCACCACCGCCAGGACGACGCCGATCCACCGCTTCATCGAACCCCGTTTCCTGAAATGACCCCCATGCCGAGGATTATGGGACGGCGGTGACACAGGTCGCGCGGGGCGCAAGGGGAACGTACGGCAGAATTCACGCGCCGTTCACGGCAGTCCGGGAAAAGGGCTGAAGCGCGGTTCTGGCCTAGGATGCCGGGCATGCGACGTCTCATCGGCCTGCTCACGAGCGCCCTGTTATCGCTGCTGCTCCTGGGCGGTACGGCGCACGCCGCCTACCCCGTCCGCGATCGGGCCCTGACCGCGAACCAGCTCTACCGCTCCGGCGTGCTCCAGGACAGCCGGTGCACCGAGCGCCCGGTCAAGCCGAACGACGTCGCCCTCGCCAAGCGCTACCTGACCACGGTGTTCAACTGCCTCACCGCCTCATGGGGCGCCTACTTCAAGCGCGCCGGGCTGCCGTTCACCAAACCGAAGATCGGCTTCATCACCAAGGAGCGGCGCTTCTGCGGCGAGCCGTGGGGCGAGGCGTCGGGCGCCTACTGCCCGGCGGAGGGGCGCTTCCTGCTCCTGCTGGACAAGAACACGCTCAGCGACCCCGGCGACCTGTTCCTCCTCGACCTGGTCGCCCACGAGTACGGCCACCACCTCCAGCAGCTCACCGGCATCAACCGCGCCCACGGCCGGCATTCCTACCGGGGCAAGAGCGAGCGGAACGAGCAGTCGCGCCGTTCCGAACTGCAGGCCGAGTGCCTGGCGGGGGTTTTCATCGGCAGCGTCTGGGACTCGTTGAAGCGCACCGGGGACGACTGGAAGTTCCTGCTCGACCTGAGGAGGGAGAGCGGCGACGAGCAGGCCGAGGTCCGCGACCACGGCAAGGGGCGCAACATCGCGGCCTGGCTGGACAAGGGTTTCCACGCCGTCTCACCCGCGGCCTGCAACACCTGGACGGCCTCCGCCGCCAAGGTCGCGTGACACAAGGACAGGACGGAGACAAGCAGGACAGGCGGCGGCCGGTTAACCGGGTTTAATGCCGCCGCAACCCAGCCACCCATGATCAGGTAACACGGCCCGCGCATACTGACGGGCATGAGCGATGCACCGAAGGTGATTGACGCACGTACCGGACACCGCCGTTCCTGGGGACGGGAGCTCGCCGAGCTCGCCGCGCTGTTCCTCGCGGTCGGCCTGGCGCACCTGCTCGCGACCCTGCTCGGCCACCAGGACCCCGGGCCCGTGGTCCTGGTCGGTCTGGGTCTGGCGCTGATCGTCGGCGCCGCGATCCACAAGCGGCTCGCCGCCCGGGGCCGGCTCCGGCCGCGCTCCCGCGCCCGGCGCGGCACGGCCCCGCAGGCCGTCGAGGGCGAGGCCGGACCCATGGCGTTGTGGCGCATCCGCATGCGGGTGGTCGAGCGGCCCGGCAGGCTCGCCACCGTGGCGGGCGCGTTCGGGCGGCTGGGCTGCAACATCCTCGCCCTGCACATCGCCCCGACCGGAGGCAGCGCCATCACGCCCGCCGGGTGCGACGCGCTCGACGAGTTCGTCATCGAGGCGCCCCGCGAGCTGCCGATCGGCGCGCTGGCGGGGGCGCTGGCCGCGGCCGGCGGGCACGACGTGATCATCGTGCCCGCGCGGGTGAAGGACCTCACCGACCCCGGCGTGCAGGCGCTCATGCTGGCCCAGCGGGTCAGCGACGACCCGGGCCGGCTGCCCGAGGCGATGGCCGAGCTGCTGCGCGTCTCCCAGGTGGAGTGGCGGCGGCCCGGCGACACCGTGGACGAGGGCGCCGGGCTCAACACCACCATGGTCGTCTCCGTCACCCCCGACCGGGCGCTGCTCGTCCGGCGGCCCGAACTGCCGTTCACGCCGACCGAGGCGGCCAGGGCGGCGGCGCTGGCGGGCGCGGCCACGCACGCCCGCTACAGCACCGGCTGACCCGGGGGGCGGCTCAGCGGTAGCCCTTGGCGAGCACCGCCTCGGTGTCGCGGGTGATCCTGGCCGCCACCTCCGGCGCGAGCGCGGTGCGTGGCGGCCGGCAGGCTCCGCCCTTGCGCCCCGCCAGGTCCATCGACAACTTGATCGACTGCACGAACTCGGTCTTGGAGTCCCACCGCAGCAGCGGGTGCAGGTCGCGGTAGAGCGGCAGGGCCTTGGCGACGTCGCCCGCCACGGCCAGGCGGTACAGCTCGACCGTGGCCCGGGGGATCATGTTCGGGTACCCGGCGATCCAGCCGACCGCGCCCGCGAGGCCCAGCTCCAGCAGCACGTCGTCCGAGCCCACCAGCAGGTCGAGCCCGGGGGCCAGCTCGGCGATCTCGTACGCGCGGCGCACGTCCCCGGTGAACTCCTTGACCCCGACGATCAGCCCCTCGTGGTACAGCTCGGCCAGCAGCGCCGGCGTCAGATCCACCTTGGTGTCGATCGGGTTGTTGTAGGCCACGACCGGCAGGCCCACCGCGGCCACCTCGCGGTAGTGCCCGACGACGGCGTCGTGGTCGGCGCGGTAGGCGTTCGGCGGCAGCAGCAGCACCGACGACGCCCCCGCCTCGGCCGCCTGCTCGGCCCAGCGCCGCGACTCCGCGGCCCCGTACGCGGCCACGCCCGGCATGACGTGGAAGCCGTCGGGCGCGGCCTCGACCGCGGTGCGCACGACGCGGGCCCGCTCCTCGGCGGTCAGCGTCTGGTACTCGCCGAGCGAGCCGTTGGGGCACACGCCGTCGCAGCCGCCCTCGGCCAGGAAGCGCACGTGCTCGGCGTAGGCGTCGTAGTCGACGGACAGGTCGTCGGTGAAGGGCAGCGCGGTCGC
Source organism: Nonomuraea sp. MG754425 (assembly GCF_021699195.1). Taxonomy (GTDB): domain Bacteria; phylum Actinomycetota; class Actinomycetes; order Streptosporangiales; family Streptosporangiaceae; genus Nonomuraea. The sequence goes on from NZ_SSXE01000113.1 coordinate 11,846, forward strand.
GACGTGCACGCCGTGCCACACGGGGGCGGTCATACGTTCTTCTCCTTGGTCCAGTTCTCAAGTCCGCTCGCGTCGATGGGCAGCGCGGCGGAGAGGACCTCCGCGCCGTCCGCCGTCACCAGCAGGTCGTCCTCGATCCGCACGCCGATGCCGCGCAGTTCCGGCGGAACCGTGCGGTCGTGCGCGTGGAAGTACAGGCCGGGCTCGACGGTCAGCGCCATGCCGGGCGTCATCCGCGCCCCGTGGTAGGACTCGGGGCGGGAGCGCGCGCAGTCGTGCACGTCGAGGCCCAGGTGGTGGCCGATGCCGCAGATCAGGTAGCGGCGGTGGTGCTGGCCCGCGTCCGACAGGGCCTCGTCCACCGAGACCGGCAGCAGCCCCCAGTCGTGCAGGCCGCGCGCGATGACCTCCATGGCCGCGTGGTGGAAGGCGGTGAACGGGCGGCCCGGCCGCACCTGCGCCATCCCGGCGCGGTGCGCCCGCTCCACGAGGTCGTGCACCTGCCGCTGGACGGGGGTGAACGCGCCGGAGACCGGGAAGGTGCGGGTGACGTCGGCGGTGTAGTGGGAGCGGGTCTCCACGCCCATGTCGAGCAGCAGCACCTCGCCCTCGTTGACGGGGCCGTCGCAGCGCACCCAGTGCAGGGTGGGGGCGTGCGGCCCGGCGCCCACGATGGAGGCGTAGCCGGGGCCGTTGCCGTGGGTCCTGGCGTACCGGTCGAAGGTGCCCTGCAGCCAGCGCTCGCCCCCGCCGCCGATCGCGGCGGGCAGTTCGGCCAGGACGGCGGCGAAGCCCTCGACCGTGCGGTCCACGGCCTCGCGCAACTGCGCGATCTCCCACTCGTCCTTGATCATGCGCAGTTCGGCGAGCACCCGCCCGACGTCCTCGGGCAGCTCGCCGGGCGGCGGGCCGGGGAAGTCCGCCAGCGGCGCGACCTTGACGCCGAGCGCGGCCGACCACGCGGCGAGCGACGGCGACGGGCCGACCCACAGCTCGCCGTAGGCGGCGTCGGCGAAGAAGCCGATGTCGCCGGGCCGGGCGGGCGGCGGCAGGTACAGGGTGGCGGCGCCGTCGCCGACGACGGCCACCGCGTGCTCCACCGCGCAGCCGGTCAGCCAGTAGAAGTCGCTGTCGGCGCGGAAGTCGTAGGCGGTGTCGTTGCTGCGGGTCGGCGCGTGCCCGGCCGCCACGACGACGGTGCGTCCCGGCAGCGCCTCGGCGAGCCTGGCCCGGTGGGCGGCGGCGGCCCCGGCGGCGCCCGGGACGAGTTGCGGCTCGCGGACGGGGGAGTCCCAGCCCTGGGCGATGTACTCGGTGAACGCGGGGACCTCGGTGAGCCTGGGCGGCTTTCCGTCACTCATCGGGGAAGTCCTCCTCCCGTGTCGCGGACGAGCTTCGTCAGGCGGGCGAAGACGCGTTCGTCGCCGATGCCGTCGTGCTCGTACTCGTTGGTGACCCAGGCCTGGATGTTGCCGACCCTGGAGGCGGTCTCCAACTGCAGGCCCGAGTCGACGTACATGTCGTCGAAGTAGACGGCGGCGGCCACCGGCACCTCGTTGGCGGCCAGCCGGTCGAGGTCGTACAGCGGCGGCCAGTCGTCGCGCTCGGCGAGCGACTCGACGGCGCCGTGGAAGGGACGTAGCGCGCTGATCTCCTGGAACATCCAAGGGTAGATCATCTCGCCGGTGAACAGCAGCGGCCTGGCGTCCTCGGCGAAGGCGGGATGGGCCGCGCGCCCGCGTTGCGCCGCCCACGCGGTGGCGCCGCGGCCGGAGCCGTAGATGCTCTCCTGCAGTGCGGCGAACAGCGGGTTGTCGGCGTAGGAGGAGCGGGCCAGCACCTGGTGCAGGAACGTTTCCGGCAGCCCGTCCGACTCGTCGAGCAGCCAGTGCATGCGCTCGTAGCCGGGCTTCATGCCGAAGTCGATGCCCAGCGACTGCAGCCGCCGCACGGTCAGGGTGTCGCCGTCGGGCAGCCGTACGTCGCCGTCGGCCAGCCGGTCGGCCAGGCGGGCCGTCGTCTCGGCGTGCTGCGGGTAACGCCGGTAGAACTCGGCGTTCTTGGCCGCCACCCGCGGATACGTGCGGCGGTAGACCTCGGCGGCGTCCGGGTCCAGCGACGGCAGGCCGCCCGCCACATAGCAGGCGCTCAGCCCTTCCGGCGCGTTCGACAGGTACGTGAGCGTCAGGAAGCCGCCGTAGCTCTGCCCCAGCGTGGACCAGCGCCGGTCGCCGAAGACCGTCCGGCGCAGGTGCTCGGCGTCGGCCACGATCGAGTCCGCGCGGAAGTGCGCCAGGTGGGCGGCGCCGTCCCGCGCGGACAGGGCGCTCATCACCCGGCCGTCCACGCGCGAGCTGCGGCCGGTGCCCCGCTGGTCGAGCAGGATCACCCGGTACGTCTCCAGCGCCTGCCCCAGCCAGCCCGCCGTGCCGACCGGGCGGGGTCCCTTGCCGCCGGGCCCGCCCTGCAGATAGAGCAGGCACGGCAGGTCGTCCCCGTCGCGGACGGGGTCGACCAGCTCGCGGGCGAACACCGTGATCGTCTCGCCGCCGGGCTGCGACCAGTCGAGCGGCACCCGCTCGGCGTGATCGCGCACCCGCATCCCGGGGATCGTGTACGTGGCGGTGATCATGATCTCTCCCTCCTTCGGCGGTCCCACTCCGGATCGATGCGCGGCACGGCCGCCAGCAGCGCGCGCGTGTACGCGTCGCGCGGGTCGGCGAAGACCTGCTCCGTCGTCCCGAGCTCGACGATCCGGCCCTCGCTCATCACCGCGACCCGCTGCGCGATCTGCCGCACCACGGCCAGGTCGTGGGCGATGAACACGTAGCTGAAGCCGCTCTCGCGCTGCAGCCGCCGCAGCAGCTCGATCACCTGCGCCTGCACCGACACGTCCAGCGCGGAGACGGCCTCGTCGCAGATCACCAGCTTGGGGTTGACGGCCAGCGCGCGGGCGATGCCGATGCGCTGCGCCTGCCCGCCGGAGAACTGCGCGGGGTAGCGCAGCGAGTGGTCGGGGTCGAGCCCGACCCGCTCCATCAGCTCCTTGGCGTGCGCGCGGCGGCTGCCCCTGGGCGCGATGCCCTGGTAGACCAGCGGCGCCATGAGGATGCGCTCGACCGTGTGGCGGGGGTTGAGCGAGGAGAACGGGTCCTGGAAGACGACCTGGACGTTGGCGCGGAAACGGGCCAGCGCCGCGCCCTTGGCGTGCGTGACGTCCTCGCCCTCGAACTCCAGGGTGCCCTCGGTCGGGTCCATCAGCTTGGCGATCATGCGGGCGGTCGTGGACTTGCCGCTGCCGGACTCGCCGACGACGGCCAGCGTCTCGCCCAGCCGCACCTCGAAGCCGACCTGGTCCACGGCGGTGAACTCGGCCCTGGCGCCCAGCGGTCCGCGCGAGACGAACCGTTTGGTCAGGCCCTCGGCGCGCAGCAACGTCATGTCATCACCTCATCGTCGATGCGCGGGATGCTCTCCAGCAGCATCCGGGTGTATTCGTGCCCGGGTTCGGCGAAGATCTGCTCGGCGGTGCCGTACTCGACCTGTTCGCCGCGCCGCATGACCAGCACGCGGGTCGCGATCGAGCTGATCACGGCCAGGTCGTGGGTGATGAACACCATCCCGGTGCCGCTCTGGCCGCGCAGGTCGGCCAGCAGCCGCAGGATCTGCGCCTGCACGGTCACGTCCAGGGCCGTGGTCGGCTCGTCGGCGATGAGCAGCGCGGGCTCGCACACCAGCGCCATCGCGATCATGACCCGCTGCCGCTGCCCGCCGGAGAACTGGTGCGGGTAGTAGCCCGCCCGCAGCTCCGGCTCCGGCAGGCCCACCTGCCTGAGCGCCTCGACGACGACCCCGCGCGCGGCCCGGCGCGAGCCGCCGCGGTGCGCGCGGTACATCTCCTCGATCTGCAGGCCCACCGTGTAGTACGGGTTCAGCGACGACAGCGGATCCTGGAAGATCATCGACATCTGGTCACCGCGCAGCCCGCGCAGCTCCCGGTCGGGCCGGCCGAGCAGCTCGACGCCGTTCAGCCGGATGCTGCCGCTGGTACCGGCGCCCTTGGGCAGCAGCCCCATGACGGCCAGGCTGGTCATCGACTTGCCGGAGCCCGACTCGCCGACGATGCCGACCGTCTCGTCCCGGCCGACCGTGAACGACACGCCCTTGACCACGTCCACCGGCCCGCGCGTGGTCGGGAAGGTGACGGTGAGATCCTCCACGACTAGCAACTCGCTCATGGCGTCGTGATCCTCACTCTCGGGTCCAGCCTCGTGTAGACGAGGTCCACCACCACGTTCCCGACCACCACGAAGAACGCCGCCAGCAGCGTGACGGCCATGATGACCGGCTGGTCGTTCTTGGCGATCGAGTCGGCGGCCATCTTGCCGACCCCGTTCAGCCCGAACACGGTCTCGGTGATCAGCGCGCCGCCGAGCAGCGCGGCGAAGTCCATGCCGAAGATCGTCGCGATCGGCGTCAGCGCCGGTCGCAGCGCGTGCCTGCGCATGGTCAGCGCCGGGCTCAGGCCCTTCGACCTGGCCGTGCGCATGAAGTTCTCCGCCAGGGTGTCGATCACGTTGGCGCGGGTGAGCCGGGCGTACAGGCAGGCGTAGCCGGTGGCCAGCACGATCCACGGCATCAGGTACGACTGGAACCACACGACGGGGTCGTCCCCGAACGCCACGGCCTGCGGGAACGGCAGCACCTGCAACTGCACGACGAGCACGTACTGCAGGGCCAGCGCCAGCACGTAGTTGGGGACGCTGGAGCCGCCCAGGGCCAGGCCCATCGCGCCGCGGTCCCACCAGGTGCCCTCCTTGACCGCGCTGAGCAGGCCCGCCAGGATCCCGATGAGCAGCCACAACACCGCGGCGCCGATCGCGACGGTGGCACTGACCGGCAGCCGCTCGACCACCATGTCCCACACGGACTGGTTGGTCTGGAAGCTGTAGCCCAGGCACGGCGCCGCGCAGTGCACGAGGTTGGCGCCCTCGCCGTAGTCGCGCCCGGCGAAGATGCCGCCGAGGAAGCCGAAGAACTGGGTCAGGAACGGCAGGTTGAGCCCCAGCACGTCGCGGATCTGGTCGATGCGCTCCGGCGTGCACGTCTTCCCGCAGATCATCACCGCCGGGTCCGGCTGCAAGGTGAAGAACAGGACGAACGTGAACAGGCAGACCAGGAAGAGGATCACCACGACGCCGGCGAGGCGGCCGATCACGTAACGCGCCATCATGAGGCATCCCCCGCGTCGAAGGCGGCCCGGATCCGGTCGCCGAGCACCGTCAGCGACAGCACCGTGAGGAACAGGAACGCGCCGGGGATCACGAAGTACATCGGATCGACGGCGTACCAGCCGACCGAGCCGGCGATCATCTGACCCCACGACGGTGTGGGCGGCGTGACGCCGACGCCCAGGAACGACAGCCCCGCCTCGGTCCCGACGTAGCCGGGCACGGCCAGGGTGGTCATCACGATCAGGGAGCTGCGCAGGTTCGGCAGGATCTCCTTGAACACGAGCTGCCCGGTCGAGGCGCCCGAGGCCCGCGCGGCCTCGACGAACTCCCGGTTGACCAGCGTCAGCGTCTGCCCGCGCACCACCCGCGCCAGGTACGGCCAGCCGAACACGCTGATCACCACGACCAGCAGCACCGGCCGGTTGCCCTGCGGCAGCGCCGACAGGATCGCGATCATGAAGATGAGCGCGGGGAAGGCCATCAGGAAGTCCATGACCCGGCAGATCGCCTGGTCCACCCAGCCCTGGTAGAACCCGGCCAGCATGCCCAGCACCACGCCGAGCAGCGTGGTGAGCGTGGTGGCCGAGGCCGCGATGATCAGGGAGACGCGGGCCCCGTAGGCGATGCGGGCCAGGATGTCGCGGCCGTTCTGCGGCTCGACGCCCAGCAGGTGCTCGGCGCTGATGCCGCCGAGCGAGCCGTACGGCACCCCGCCCAGGTCGGTGTTGACCGCGGCCGTGTCGAAGTCGTTGGGGCCGTGCCCGGTGATCGCGCTGATCAGCGGCGCGCCGATCGCCATGAGCACGATCAGCGCGAGGTAGGCGCCGCTGATCACGGCGCCCCGATCACGCAGCAGCACGCGGAGAACGCGCCGGCCCGAGGTGGCGGGCGCGCCGCCCGCCACCTGCTCTGGATGCGCTGCGACCGTCATCTACTTCGTCGGCTCTGCCAGCCCGACGGAGACCAGGTCGACACCGCCGGAGAAGGAGTTGGACTGGTAGGCGCCCGCGATGTTCGAGCCGTTGACCAGGATCAGCTTCTCGTAGGCCAGCGGCACGACCGGGGCCAGCTCCATGATCTGCTTGTCCAGCTCGCCGTAGGCCGCGTTGGCCTGCGTGACGTCGGTCATCGCGGCGATCTCGTCGATCTTCGCGTTGACGTCCTTGTCGTTGATCTGGGCGAGGTTGGAGTTGCCCTTGGTGGTGATGTTACGGCCGTCGAACAGCGGCGGCAGGAACGTCGCCCCGGAGGCCCAGTCGGGGCACCAGCCGGTCACGGCCATGTCGGTCTGCTTGGCCGGGGTGCCGATGACCTCGTAGTACGTCGAGGTGTCGATGTTGTTGATCTTGACCTCGATGCCCACCTGCTTGAGCGCCTCCTGCACGGCGACCGAGACCGCCGCCATCTTCGGCTGCGCCCGGGTGTCCAGGCTCAGCGAGAACCCGCCCGACAGCCCGGCCTCGGCCAGGAGCTGCTTGGCCTTCTCGACGTCGTGCGGGTACGGGTCGTACTCCACCCGGCCGGCGACCGTGGGCGGCTGGATCGAGGTGCCCTTCTCCGCCAGCGTCGAGCCGCCCATCGCCGCGACGATGGTGTCCTTGTCGATCGCGTGGTTGATCGCCTGGCGCACCCGCACGTCGCTCAGGTACTTCTTGGTGGTGTTCATGCCCATGTACGTCGTGCAGCCGTTGAGCCCGGCCAGCGTGCGCGCCTTGAGCTGCGGCGCCTGCACCCGCGCGACGGTCGCCGCCTGGATGCTCGGGCCGACCGCGTTGGCGTCGGTGCCCTGACCGGCCAGCATGCGCTCGTCGATGGTCGCCGGGTCCAGGCCGAACGTCCACTCGAACGCGTCCGGCTTCGCCGTGCGCACGGTGTCGGTCTCGGCCTTCCATTGCGGGTTGCGCTCCAGCTTGAGCGACGCGTTGCGCTGGTAGGAGGCCACCTTGTACGGCCCGCTCGCGATCGGCTTGGTGTCGAACGCGGCCCCCGCCCCGGTGCCCTTGGGGAACGGGGTGAAGTTCGCCAGCGCCAGCGCGCTCGGGAAGTCGGCGAACGGCTTCTTCAGGTGCACGACGACCGTCTTGTCATCCGGCGTCTCGATCGTGTCGAGATCGCCCGACAGGTACGGTCCCTTGTAGTCCTTGGGCGCGTCGAGCAGCAGCTTGCCGTACGGCGAGCCGATCCCCGCCTCCGGGTCGAAGGCCCGCGAGAAGCCGAACTTGACCGCCTCGCTGGTGATGGGCGTGCCGTCCTCGAAGAAGATGTCGTCCTTCAGGGTGAACGTCCACGTCTTGGCGTCGTCGGAGGCCGTGCCCGTGTCGGTCGCGAGGTCGGCGACGATCTTCGTGCCCTCTTCGCCGGGGCCCGCGCCGAACGTCGTCAGCCCACGGTAGATGAGCCGGTAGAAGTTGTTCACGCCGCCGTCGAAGCCGCGGACCGGGTCCAGGTGGGAGAAGTCCGCGTTGGCCAGGACGTGCACCGTGCCGCCCGTCGCCGCGGTGGCCGCCGAGCCGGTCGCGCCGGTCGTGCCGGTGCCGCCGCCCGTGCCCTGGGCCCCGCCGCCCCCGCCGCACGCCGAGAGCGCCAGCACGGCGGTCATCGTGACGCTCGTGAGCGCCGCCGATCTCCTCATGTCGCCTTCTTTCCATGGGTCGTGTTCGGGGTCCTGACCCAGACCCGCATGGGTTCGGGTCCGCGGTTGCCCCAGAGGAAGTACGGGACGAAGGTCGCGGTGACCGTCGTCCCGGGAAGCGCCGGTTCCAGCGGCAGCTCCGGATAGAGCTCCGTGGCGGGCGGGGGAGCGACGCCGGCGGGCACGCCGAGCACGACGGCCCCGTCCGCGAGGGTGTCCCGCCGCTCGATGTTCGCGTTAACAATCTCGGGCACGCCGACGACCAGGTCGTCCACCGAGCTGCCCGCGCTGTCGTGCTGCTCCACGCAGTAGACCAGCGGGCCGCGCGCCAGGCTGAGCGCGCCCCTGGTGGCGTCGAGGTGGGGGTGCGAGCCGTGCGCCCGGACCGGCATAGGCAGCGTGAGGCGTACCTCGTCGCCCGCCGACCAGCGGCGCTCGACGGTCAGCCAGCCGTCCCGCGGCCGCTCGTCGAGGCGCTCGCCGTTGACGGTCACGCTCGCGCCGCGCGCCCAGCCGGGGATCCGCAGGACCAGCGCGTACGGCCCGTCCGGCGCGCGCTCGACGCTCAGCCGCACGTCGCCGTCCCAGGGGTAGGCGCTCTCCATCGCGAGGCTCAGCTCCGCGCCCTCGACGCGGGCCTCGGCGTAGGCGGCGACCAGCAGCGCGCCGTCCCGCTCGGCCGCCACGTAGTCGGCGAGCTGGGCCATCCAGCGCACGATGTTCGGCGGGCAGCACGGGCAGCCGAACCAGGCGCGGCGCAGCGGCTCGCCGCCGGGCTCCGCGCCGCTGCGCTGCTCGTGGTCGGGGCGGCGTTGCAGCGGGTTGTCGTAGAAGAACGCCCGGCCGTCCGCCGACAGGCCCACGGCGTAGGCGTTGTAGAGCACCCGCTCGAACACGTCGAGGTACTTGGCGCCGCCCGTGGCCAGGAACATCCGCCAGGCCCACTGCATGACGGCGATGGCCGCGCAGGTCTCGCTGTAGGAGCGCTCGGACGGCAGCTCGTACCGGTCGCCGATCGCCTCGTCGGAGTGCCGGCTGCCCAGCCCGCCCGTGACGTACAGCTTGCTCGCCACCATGTCGTCCCAGAGCCGCTCCAGCGCCTCGAACAGCGACCGGTCGCCGGTCTCCAGGAAGACGTCGGCCGCGCCGGCCGCCAGGTACGCCATGCGCACCGCGTGCCCGGTCACCGACGGCAGCTCGCGGAAGGGCAGGTGGTCCTGGAAGTAGTCGCCGGTGAAGATGCTGTGCTTGAGCTGCCCCGAGCCGCGCCGGTCGACGAACGCGCCGGCCAGGTCGAGGTAGGCGCGCAGGCCCGTCTCCCGGTACAGCTCGACGAGCGCCATCTCCACCTCGGGGTGCCCGCACACCCCCTCCTCCGCGAACCGCTGCACCACCAGGTCCGCGAAGCGCACCGCGACGCGCAGCAGCCGCTCGTCGCCCATCCGGCGCGCCGCGGCGACGGCGGCCTGGATGAGGTGGCCCAGGTTGTACAGCTCGTGCCCCCAGGACGGGTCCTCCCACGGCTTCTTGGGGGAGGCCGGGTCCTGGAAGTAGGAGTTGAGGTAACCGTCCTCGGCCTGCACCTGTTCGAGCAGGCCGACGACCTCCTCGTAGAAGTCCCGTACGGACTGCTCCGCGTGGCCGTCGCCGAGCTCGTAGGCCAGTCCCTCCAGGGTCTTGTACAGATCGGTGTCCAGGAACGGGTAGCGGCCCTGGAACGGCGCCGGGTCGTGATCGAGGAGGCGGCTCAGGTTGGCGACGTTGCCGGCCGCCCGGAGCTGCTCGATCGTGTGCGGGATCGTGGCCGTGCCGTTTCGGCGCTGCCAGTGGTGCAGCAGACCACCGGTGATGCGCACTCCGGGTAGCGGGCGCACGGCTCCGGCGGACGTGCGCACAGCTCCGGACAGCGGCTTGACCTGCTTAGACGTCATGAACCTTCCCAGTAATGTGTGGCATTGCACTGAACCATAGGTGTCTGGGAGGTGTGTTGCCAAGGGCTGCGGCGATGACGAAAAGAGAAAGTAACCGGTCCGGAATGTGGGACGACGGTCGCGCGACCGGCTATGGAGCCCGCCCGCCCCGGCGTCGGACGGGCATGAACTCCCGCCCGGCGCCTGATGGGTGCGGGCTTTCGTCTCGGTGCTGGGTGAGCGTGAGTTCCCGACGTCAGCGCTCGATGAGCGTGACCTCCAGGGAGTAGTGGGAGGCGCGGTAGACGTGCGAGCCGTGCTCGACGGCCCGGCCCTGGTCGTCGTAGGTGGTGCGGACCATCGTCAGCAGCGGCGCGCCCCGGCGCTCCGCCAGCAGCCGGGCCTCCGCCTGGCCCGCGGCCCGCGCGCCGATGCGCTGGTTGGCCACCCGCATCCGCACGCCCGCGCCGCGCAGCAGCTCGTACAGGCCGCGCCCTTCCAGGTCGGCGGTGCTGAGCGGGGCCAGCCCCTGCGGCAGCCAGTTGTGCAGCACCGCCAGCGGCTCCCCGGCCGCGAAACGCACCCGCTCCAGGTAGAGGATCCGGGTGCCGGGCTCGACGCCCAGGACGCGGGCGATCTCCTCCTCCGCCGGCCGCGGCTCCAGCGTCAGCACCTGCGTGGCCGGCTCCTGGCCCGCCCGGCGCAGGTCGTCGTAGAGGCTGGTCAGCTCGACCGAGCGCTTGACCTGCCCGTGCACCACCTGAGTGCCGACGCCCCGCTTGCGCACCAGCAGGCCCTTGTCGACCAGATACTGGATGGCCTGCCGGATCGTGGGCCGGGACAGGCCCAGTTTGTCGGCCAGCAGGATCTCGTTGTCCAGCCGCGAGCCCGGGGCCAGGTCGCCGCGGCGGATCGCCTCCGCGATCTGCTCGGCCACCTGGAAGTAGAGCGGCACGGGACTGGACCGGTCCAGGTCGATGGCCAGATTCGCGGTCATGCCGATCAGCTTAACCGAGGTCAGAATGTCCTGACAAATGAGTCAAGGCGTGTGGGGCGGGCACGCGTGCGGTAGGGATGCGGGCATGGATGTGACTTTCCTGCTCGACACCGCCACCGAGGCGGCCAGGGCCGTCGGCCCGCGGTTGCGCGCGGCCTTCAGGTCCCGGCCCGCGGTGTCGACCAAGCGTGACTTCCACGACCCCGTCACCGAGCACGACCGCGCGGCCGAGGAGACGATCCGCGCCGTCATCGACGCCCGCACCCCCTACAGCACGATCGTCGGGGAGGAGGGCGGCACGACCGGCAGCGGCGACCTCGTCTGGTACGTCGACCCCATCGACGGCACCGCCAACTTCGCCGCCGGACTGCCCTTCTTCTGCGTCTCCATCGCCGTCGCCCACCGCGGCGAACTCGTGGCCGGCATCGTCTACGACCCCGTACGCGAGGACGAGTTCACCGCCACCACCCAGGGCGCCTGGTGCAACGGCGACCCCCTGAGCAGCGCCGGGGCCACCCGCGACCGCGAGGCCATGCTGCTGTCGAGCTACCCGACCCCACGCGACCTCGACGTCGACGGCGAGCAGGCGCTGCGGCGCTACTCCCGTTTCGTCACGTCGTTCTCCGCCGTGCGCAAGCCCGGCAGCGCCGCGCTCAAGCTCGCGCACGTCGCCGCCGGCTGGGCCGACGCCGCCTACGGCACCCGCTCCAACCCGTGGGACGTGGCCGCCGGGGCGCTGCTGGTGCGCCGGGCGGGCGGCGTCTACCTGGGTGACCCCCTGGTCAAGGGCGACTACCTGGCGCACGTGGGCGGGTTCGACCTGAGCGCGTCGGTGCTGGCGGAGGTGGCTCCTCCGTGAGCCGGCCGGTGATCAGGCGAGCAGGCCGTCCAGGACCTCCGGGGCCAGGCCCAGTGCGGTGGTCATGCCGATGCCGGAGGTGACCGACACCACCCGCACGCCCGGCGCGGGCTCCGCGACCGGGAACGGCGGCCGGCCCGCCCCGTACATGATCTTCCGGGCGATGGAGGCGACCGGCGTGCGGGACGTCGGCCGCGTGCTGGTCGCCGGTGACACCGTGCGCGACCTGGAGGCCGGCACCAACGCCGGGGCGGCGATCGTGGCCGGGGCGCTCACCGGGGCGCAGGACGCGACCACGCTCGGCGGCGTCCGCCACACCCACCTGCTGCCCGGGGTCGCGGCCGTCCCGGCGCTGCTCGGCCTGGGCTGAACGGCTCCCGGCTGGTATGGACAACCGCCCTGTCAGGCGGCGCCGTCCAGGAGGTCCGCCAGTTCCGCCAGCGAGGTGATGCGGGGGAAGCCGGTGGCGGCGTCGCGGTGTTCCGGCGGGGTCGCGCCCGGCCGGTCGAGCCAGACCGAGCGCATGCCGGTCACCGCCGGGCCCGTCACGTCCTTGTCCACGTCGTCGCCCACCAGCAGCACCTCCCGCGGACGCAGCCCCAGCGCCGCGGCGGCCCCCGTGTAGCAGGCGGGGGAGGGCTTGAAGTGGCCGCCCAGCGTCTCGCCCGTCAGCACCGGCCCGACCCGCCCGGCCAGCCCGATCGCGCGGACCTTCGCCTCCTGCATGCGCTGCGAGCCGTTGGTCAGCACCCCGAGCCGGTACCCGCCCAGCCCCGCCACCGCCCGCGCGACGTCGGGGAAGGCGGTCCAGTGCCGCCGGTACCGGCCGGCGAAGTCGGCGTAGGCGGCGTCCACGTCGTCGGGGACCGGCACGGCCAGCTCCGCGCACAACCCGGCCAGCCGCAGCCGCCGCTGCTCCTGCACCGAGCACCGCCCCGCCTGCCACATCGCCAGGTACGGCCCCTCCAGCCCGGCCCAGATCGCGGCCGCCTCGCCCAGGCGCGGATGGCCGGGGAACCGGTCGGCGAGCCAGGCCGTGATGCCGGCGTCGGCCGCGCGGCGGTGGTCGAGCAGGGTGCCGTCGAGGTCGAACAGGATGCCCCTGATCCCGGTGAGCGGGCCGTCGCTCACCGGGCGGCGGCTTCGGCGGCGATGCGGGAGGCCGTCTCCCGTGGCGGGTAGCCCAGCGTCAGGCCGCGCACCGACAGGGCGGTGTGCGCGAACAGCGCCTCGGCGCTCTGCCTGAGCACGTAGTCGAGCGCGGGGGAGCGGGAGCGGTGCGCGTCGAGCGCCTGCGACTCCCGCTCGGCCAGCTCTCCCGGCAGCGCCTCGCGGTAGTCGGCGATCAGCGCGTCGAGGTCGAACAACTGCGCGTACCGCTCCGACGTGCCCGCCACCACCCGTACCAGCTCGCCGGGCACCCCGGCGGACAGCTCGGCCGGGACGTCGGCCGCCACCTCGGCACGGTAGACCAGATTCGTGCCGCCGCTCTTGGCGAACCAGCGCATCGCCTCGTCGGCGGGCAGCGTGAACGCCCCGTACGGCTTGCGCCCGTACAGCAGGGCCTCGGCGATCCAGCGGTCGCACCACAGCTCGTCGCGGTAGGGGGCCGGCGCGTGCGGATCGACGGCCAGCCCCTGGGCCAGCACCGGGTTCCAGGCCGACACCATCGGGCTGCTGAAGCGCGGCATGCGCGGGCCGCGCCAGTGGCTCAGCGGGTAGCCGTACCAGACGGTCACGACCTCGACCGTGCGCCGGGGCAGGGGACGCTCGTAGGTGCCGTTCATCACCTGGCCGCCGTCGGGATGCCGCCAGGGGCCGGGAGGGAGAGCGAGCTCCGCGGGGACAGGAGGAGTCCGGTAGTCGGGATGAAGTATCCACGCCTCCTTCACTGTGCCTCTGCCCTTCCGATTGCCATATGCATTCCGTGTCGGACCACTAGAGTGGCCATCGTGCAACACCCGTCACTCGGTTTCAATAGACCAGGTGTAAAGGCTGATATTTGTCATCGATGGTTGTGACAGACGTATGCAGTTAAGCGTTGTGGCGGCCCGGCTCTCCTCCCTGCGCACCGGGTCCCTGCTGTCGATGAAGTCCGCGGCGCAGGCCGCGGGGCTCAACACCTCCACGATCTTCCGGATCGAGCACGGGCTCGTCGCGCCGCGCGAGGCCACCGTGCGCACCCTCCTGGAGCTGTACGGCGAGGGCGAGCACGCCTCCCGGCTGCTGTCGCTGCTGCGCGAGGAGCGGGTGGCCGGCTGGTACGACGCCCCCGGCGTGCCGCTGGGCCTGTCGGCGTTCCTGGAGCTGGAGGACCAGGCGCAGATCATCTACACGTACTGCCCGCTGCAGGTGCCCCCGCTGCTGCAGACCCCCGCCTACGCCCTGTCGGCGGCGCTGGCCGCGCTGCCCGCCGGGGCCACCTACGATCGGGCCGCCCGCGCCGCCGATCTGGTCGCGTCCCGGCGGCGGGTGCTCGACCGGCAGCACGGGCCGAACCTGTGGGCCGTGCTCGACCGGACGGCGCTGCTCGACCCGCCGCTCGGCCGCCCCGAGGACCGGCACGCCCAGCTCGACGCGCTGACCATGGCCGCCAAGCAGCCGCACGTCGCCGTGCAGGTCGCCCGGCCCGTCATCGAGACCGGCTACCTCTACCAGGGGCCGCCGTTCACGCTGCTGCGCTTCCCCGAGCGCGACCGGCCGGACGTGCTCGTGCTGCACCTGCTGCACGCGCCGATCGTGATCGAGGACCGGCGGCGGGTCGAGGAGCACCAACAGGCGTTCGCGCGCCTGTCGTTGTCGGCGATGCCGGTGGAGAGCACGCCGGAGGTCCTGGACGGGATCCGCGCCACGCTGCCCGGCTGACCTCGCCGGTGGGGCGTCAGCGGTGCTGGCGGAACTCGCCGGCGCGGCTGACGTGCTCGATCATGACGCGTTCTGCCGTCTCGGCGTCGCCCGCCTCCAGCGCCGCCAGGATGGCCTCGTGCGCCTCCAGTTGCGCCCTGACCTGTGTCTCGTCCAGCCACAGGGACGCCTCGGCGGGCACCGGGAAGCTGTTGCGCACCGACCTGGCGTGCGCGCCCAGGAAGGCCGGGCCGCCGATGTCCACGATGGTCAGGTGGAAGCGCCGGCTCTGCTCGCCGAGCCGGTCGTGCCTGCCCTGCGCCGCGTCGTCGGCCATCGAGGCGTGCAGTTCCCGTAGGCCGGCCAGCTCGCCGGGGGTGATCCGGGCCGCCGCCAGCCGGGCGCCCAGGCCCTCGACGACCGCCCGCACCCCGTAGTACTCGGCCAGCGCCTCGTCGCCGAGGTCGATCACGGTCGCGCCGTGATGCGCCTCGTAGCTGATCAGCCGGTCTGTCTCCAGCCGGCGCAGCGCCTCGCGCACCGGCGTGACCGAGACGCCGAGGCGCTTGGCCACCTCGCCGGCCCGCAGCGCCGTTCCGCCGGGGATCCGCGCCGAGCGGATCTCGTCGAGCAGCACGCTGTAGACGTACTCGGCCTTGCTCATGGGCGGGCGCGGCTCGCTGGATGACATGGCTCAAGTGTCTCGCAGAACGGTCGCGACCTTGACCTATGACATATTTCTTATAAGTTACATAACCATGACGAGCCTGGACGGCCTGCGGGTCATCGACGCGGCGACGCTGTTCGCCGGTCCCTCCGCCGCCATGATGCTGGGCGACTTCGGCGCCGACGTGATCAAGATCGAGCACCCCCGCCGCGGCGACCCCTCGCGCGGGCACGGCGCGGCCGGCCTGTGGTGGAAGACGCTGTCGCGCAACAAGCGCGCCGCCGCCGTGGACCTGTCCAGGACGGAGGGGCAGGAGATCCTGCGCCGCCTGGCCGAGCGGTCCGACGTGCTGATCGAGAACTTCCGCCCCGGCACCCTCGAACGCTGGAACCTCGACCCCCAGGACCTCCTGGAGGTCAACCCGCGGCTGATCGTGGCGCGGATGACCGGATTCGGGCAGTTCGGGCCGATGGCCAAGCGGCCGGGGTTCGGCACGCTGGCCGAGGCCATGAGCGGTTTCGCGGCCATGACCGGGGAGCCCGACGGGCCGCCCACGCTGCCGCCACTGGCCCTGGCCGACGGCGTCGCCGGCCTGGCCATGTCGTACGCGATCATGCTCGCCCTGCACGCCCGCGCGGACACCGGCCGCGGCCAGGTCATCGACATGGCGATCATCGAGCCGATCCTGGGGCTGCTCGGGCCGCAGATGAGCGTCTACAAGGCGCTCGGGACCGTGCACCGGCGCACCGGCAACCGCTCCAGCAGCAACGCCCCGCGCAACACCTACCGCACCCGCGACGGCCGCTGGCTGGCCATCTCCACCAGCGCCCAGCCGATCGCCGAACGCGTGGTCACCCTCGTCGGACGGCCCGACCTGGTCGAGCAGCCCTGGTTCGCCAGCGGGCACGGCCGCGTCCAGCACGTGGACGAACTGGACGCGGCGGTCGCGACCTGGATCGCCGCGCGGGACGCCGACGAGGTCATCGCCAGGTTCGAGGAGGTGCAGGCCGCCGTCGCGCCCATCTACGACGTCACCGACCTCGCCGAGGATCCCCAGTACGCGGCGCTGAACACGTTCGTGGAGGTGCCCGACGACGAGTTCGGCACGGTCACCATGCAGAACGTCATGTTCCGCATGTCCGGGACGCCCGGCGAGATCAAGTGGGCGGGACGCACGCTCGGGCAGGACACCGACCAGGTGCTCGGCGAGCTGGACTACCCCGCCGAGCGGATCGCCGCGCTGCGCGCCGACGGGGTGATCGGGTGACCCGCCGGCTCCTCGTGACCTGGCTGTACGTGCCGGGCGACCGTCCCGACCGGTTCGCCAAGGCCGTGGCCTCCGGCGCCGACGTGGTCATCATCGACCTGGAGGACGCGGTCGCGCCCGCGCGCAAGGACGCGGCCAGGGAGAACGCGATCGCCTACCTGCGCGCCCGCCACGACGGCCGGCCGCCCACGGCGGGCGACGCGAACCCGGGCGCCGATCCGGGCGCGAACCCCGGTGCGACCCCGGGCGTGAATCCCGGTGCGGTCCTCGGTGTGGCCCCGGGTGTGAATCCCGGTGCGGCCCCCGGCCGGGATCCTGGTGCGGACCTCGGTGCCGACTTCGGTGTGCGGGTTCACGCCGGGCCCGGTGCGGGCGGGGGCGGGCCGGAGGTGCACGTGCGGGTCAACGACCCGGCCACCGCGCGCGGGCGCGCCGACCTGGCCGCCGTCGGGGACCTCGCCGACGCCGTGCGGCTGCCCAAGGTCGAGTCGGCGGCCGTGCTCGACGGGCTCGCCGGCGCGCCCGCGTACGCGCTGCTGGAGTCGGCGGCCGGGATCGTCGCCGCCCGCGAGATCGCCGCGCATCCCGAGGTGGCGGGCGTCGCGCTCGGCGAGCAGGACCTCGCGGCCGAGCTGTCCATCACCGACGAGCAGGCCATGAACCACCTGCGGCTCCAGGTCGTCCTGGCCGCCGCCGCGGCCGGGCTGCCCCCGGTGCCGATGTCGGTCTACCCGGACCTCAAGGACGAGGCCGGGCTGCTGGCCTCGTGCCGGGCGGGCCGCGCGCTCGGGCTGTTCGGCAGGACCGCGATCCATCCTGGCCAGCTCCCCGCGATCAGGCGGGCGTTCCGGCCGACGGAGGAGGAGGCGGCGCGGGCCGCCGAGATCGTGGCCGCCGCCGAGCGGGCCGAACGGGCGGGCGTCGGCGCGGTGGCGCTGCCCGACGGCCGCTTCGTGGACGTGCCGGTCGTCGCCAGGGCTCGCCGCACGGTGGACCTGGCCCGCCGTCTCGCCGACCCGCCCGGGTTCAACGGCTGAGCAGGTAACGCCGGGGCGTGGTGCCGACCGTACGGCGGAAGGCCGCCAGGAACGCGCTCGCCGTGGCGTACCCCACGCTGTGCGCCACCCGCGAGACCGGCTGCCCGTCGGCCAGCAGCGGCAGGGACGCGCGCAGCCGCACCTGGGTGCGCCAGCGGTCGAAGCTCATGCCCGTGTCACGCACGAACAGCCGGGTCAGCGTGCGCCTGCTCACGCCCGCCGCGCGGGCGTGCTCCTCCAGGCCGCGCGGGTCGGCGGGGTCGGCCAGCAGGGCCGCCGCCACTGCCTGGACCCGTTCGTCGGTGGGTTGCGGCACGTCGATGGGCCGGGTGGGCAGCGGGCGCAGCAGGTCGGGCAGCACGGCCTCGGCGCGCAGCCGCGCGTCGTCGGACAGGTCGGTGCGGGCCAGGTACTCGATCAGCTCGGCCAGCAGGCCGTCCACGCCGACCGCGGTGGGCTCGGGCCAGTCCAGCGGGCAGTGCTCCGGCGCCAGGTACGGGCTGCACAGCACGGCGTCGCGGGTCGCGCCGGTCGCGTGGGTGACACCCGCCGGCAGCCACAGCGCCCGGGTGGGTGGCAGGACCCAGTACACCCCGCCCACCTCGACGCTCAGGACGCCGCGCCGCGTCCAGGCGAGCTGGTGGTGGGTGTGGTGGTGCGGGGGGATCCACTCTCCCGAGGCCAGCGGGAAACGTCCGACGGTGATGGCGCCGATGTCCTCCATGCGACATAGTTTGGCCCCATCGCTAATTGTGGCCAAATCCGGCGAATCGTAACGTCATACCGGTGCCGATGATCCTGTTGTGCCTCGTCCAGTTCATGCTCGTGCTCGACGACACCGTCGTGAGCGTAGCCCTGCCCAGCATCCGCGATGAGCTGGGCTTCACCGCGTCCGGGCTGCCCTGGGTCGTCAACGCCTACTTCCTGGCCTTCGGCGGGCTGTTGCTGCTGTGCGGCCGGATGGCGGATCTGCTGGGCCGCCGCCGGATCTTCCTCGCCGGGGTGGCGCTGTTCGGGGTGGCCAGCCTGGCCTGCGGGCTGGCGCAGGAGCCGTGGCAGCTCGTGGCCGGCCGGTTCGTGCAGGGCGCGGGGTCGGCGATGGCCGGTCCGGCGGCGATGTCCATGATCACATTGATGTATCCGGGGCCGCGGGAGCGGGCCAGGGCGCTGGGCGTCTGGGGCGGCGTCGCGGCCCTGGGCGCGACGTCGGGCCTGGTGCTGTCGGGGGCGCTGACCGACCTGGCGTCCTGGCGCTGGATTTTCCTGGTCAACCTGCCGGTCGTCGCCGTTGCCCTGGCATCGGTGCCCCGCCTGATTCCCGAGTCCCGTGCCCCGGGCCGGCGCCGCCTCGACGTGACGGGCGCGGTCCTGGTCACCGGCGCCGCGGTGGCGCTGGTTCACGGGCTGCTGCGCGCCGGGGCGAACGGCTGGGGCGATCCGCTCGTCATCGGCGCCGTCTCGCTCTCCGTCGCGCTGGCGGTGGCCTTCCTGGTGGCCGAGTCGCGGGCGCAAGCGCCGCTGGTGCCGGGGGCGTTCCTGGCCTCGCGAACGCGGGCGGTCGCCAACGGGGCGACGCTGCTGTTCTCGATGGCGATGTACGCGCTGTCGTTCCTGCTGATGATCCAGTTGCAGACCGTCGTGGGATACCGCCCGCTCCTGGCCGGCCTCGCCTACCTGCCCTACGGGGCCGGCATCCTGGCGGGAATGTGGCTGTCCTCCCGCGTCCTGCTCAGGATCGGGACGCGCTGGACGCTCCTGCTCTCCTTCCTGGCCGACCTCGCCGGCCTGCTGCTGCTGTCCGGGGTGGCGGCGGGTGACTCCTACGCCGCCCACGTCCTGCCCGGCATGCTCGTCCTGAGCGTGGGCAACGGGCTGGGCCTGCCGGTCCTGGCCGTGGCGGCGGTGGACGGCACCACCGAGCGGGACGCCGGTCTCGGCTCGGCCCTGTTCACCTCGGTCCAGCAGATCGGCGGCGCGGTCGGGGTGGCCGTGCTGGCCGGGATGGGCTACTCGCGAGGGCTCACGGCGGGCGCGCTGTGCGTGGCCGTCGGCGCGGTGCTCGTCGTCGTGCTGCTGCCCTCGCGTACCGGCGGGCCGCGACAGTCGCGTGAGCGGGAAGGCGACGGCGCGCCGGCCGCCGCCCGGGGAGGGCCGGCCCCGTCGTCGGCTCCCTGACTCCTAGGACGGCCGGGCGGGCGGGATCCAGCGGGCCGCGAGTTCGACGTCGTCCGGCGGCGGGCCCGGCCGTCCTAGGAGTCAGGGAGCCGACGACGGGGCCGGCCCTCCCCGGGCGGCGGCCGGCGCGCCGTCGCC
>NZ_SSXE01000114.1 GCF_021699195.1 Nonomuraea sp. MG754425
TCGCCTGGTCGCACCGCCGCCGACAACACCAGACCCGCGCCCGCAGTAGCCACTACTGGAAACGCTGGCTCAAGCATCACGAAATCAGGCTGTAGTACTGGGGACTGTCTGACAAATGATCAACGTCGCGCTTAAATGGTCGATCGTGGTGCGACGTGGTGAGTTGACCGACAAGGCGTGGGCGCGGATCGAGTCGCTGCTGCCGGTGGTTGATGGCCGGGGTCGTCCCTGGCGTGATCATCGGCAGGTGATCGATGGCATCCTGTGGCGGCTGCGGGCCGGGACGCCGTGGCGGGACATCCCCGAGCGGTACGGGCCCTGGCAGACCTGTTACGAGCGGTTCAAACGCTGGGAACAGGACGGCACCTGGGCCCGCCTGCTGGAGGAGATACAGGTCAAGGACGACTCCCTCGGCCAGGTCGAGCTCACCGTGAGCATTGACTCCACCATCGCCCGCGCCCACCAGCACGCCGCCGGAGCCCGTAAAAGGGGGACGACGGCGGGACGTTCGATACGAAACAATCACAAAACCGGCAGGCCCTCGGACGGTCCCGCGGCGGGCTGACCACCAAGCTGCACCTGCTCGTCGAGGCCCGGGGCCTGCCGCTGGTCCTGCATCTGACCGGCGGCAACATCGTCGACTGCACCCAGTTCGAGGCCGTCCTGGCCAAGCTCCGGCTGCGCCGCCCGAACGGCGGCCGCCCACGCACCCGCCCGGACAAGCTGATCGGCGACAAGGGCTACTCCACCCGCAAGATCCGGCTCGACCTACGCCGGCACGGTATCAAGGCGGTCATCCCCGAGCGACGCGATCAGATCGCCAACCGCAAGCGCAGGGGCAGCCGGGGTGGCCGCCCGCACGCCTCCGACGCCCTCACCTACAAACAGCGCAACCTGGTCGAACGCTGCATCGGCAAGCTCAAGCAATGGCGCGCCATCGCCACCCGCTTCGACAAACTGGCCAGCCGCTACCTCGCAGGTGTCACCATCGCCTCGCTCATGCTCTGGCTCCGGCACGGCGAATTGTCAGACACTCCCTAAGCAGCCATAACTACGTGCGTCACTTCCCATCCGCCACAGTGAGTGGACCTCGCCTCGCCAGGCGTAACGAGTTGAGCAAGAGATCTAGCAATATGCCACCAAACAGAGGATGGTGTAGTGATGAGCGCCTCGGAACGTATCCCAGTTACGCCCAGTGTGCTTTCTTGGGCACGGCGGTCGGGAGGACTTAGCGAACTCATCGCCGCGCAGAAGCTAGGGATAAGCGTTACGACGCTACACAAATGGGAAACTGGTGCGCAAAAGCCAACACTGAAGCAGCTCCGGAAGGCTGCAGGCTGCTACAAACGTCCCCTTGCGGTTCTTCTCCTTTCTCAACCTCCACCGGAGATGGGCTTCGACGCCCTCAGAGACTTCCGCCGACTGGCTACAAGCGAGGATTCAGAGCCATCATCCTCGATGCAGATAGAATTGAGGCGTGCACACAGCCAGCGAGAGGTCTTCCTCGAACTAGCCGAGATTGCGCCAAACACAGTCGTGGAACCTCAGCAAGTTCCATCCATATCGGCCGCAGGAAATCCCGAAACTGCCGGGTCTACCCTTCGGGATTTTATCGGCCTGGGCGATGCAGGATACTCTAAGTGGAGCACGCCACATGAGGCATTGAACGCCCACATAGAGGCGATTGAACGCAAGGGCATCATGGTGATTCACACCAAGGATATAGCCCTAGAAGAAATGCGAGGCTTCTGCATAGCTGACTTCCCCTATCCCGTGATTGCACTGAACGGCACAGATTGGCCGCGACCTCGGCTGTTCACGCTCATACACGAACTCTGCCACATAGCCCTGCGATCCAGCGGGATGTGCGATCTACACGATGTTTTGCCTAGAGCACGTCACGTGACGGGAGAGGACCGGGTAGAGAAGTTCTGCAATCATGTCGCGGCCAGCACCCTGATGCCCAGCTACCCGGTCCTGCATCATCCGAACGTTAGGAGTAAGCCTGTCGGACATCGGTGGTCTCTTGATGAGCTTGGCCAGATAAGCAGGACCTTCCATACCAGCTCCGAGGCTCTACTGCTACGCCTGATAACCCTTGAGCATGCCACATGGCAGCAATACCGCGAGCTCAAACCCCTCCTTGATCGAGAGTATCAGGACGCCAGAAGAAGAAAAAAAGCGCAACAGCAGACCAAGGATGGCGGGCCAAGTTTCTATGTAGTAAAAGCGAGAAACCTTGGCCGGAACTACGTACTGTCTGTCGTTGACGCATTCCAAGCTAGATCGATATCCTCGCTCGATGCGGCCTGCTATTTGGATGTCAAATATGACCAGATTCCCAAGTTGGCTGAAGAGGCGTTCCGTTGACAACCTCCACATACTCTTCGAATTTATACTCAGTGGACACTAGCGCCTTAATCGACGGTCTGGAACGCTATTATCCCGAGGAGAATTTTCCAGGCTTATGGATTAAAATCGAAGAGCTGGTCGACTCTGGCCGCTTCTTTTGTTCCGAAGAAGTATGGCAAGAAGCAAGAGTTTATGCAGCACCCGTGCACGACTGGTGCGACCGTGTCGGCTTTTCACCCCTGGTCGTTCCGACCGACCTGATGATAGTTCAAGAGACTCAGGTTATTCTTGGAAATCATCCACTGCTGACAAAGAGCATGAAGAACAAGAATCGAGCTGACCCTTTCGTGATAGCCTTGGCCAAGCTAAAAGGAGCCATAGTCGTCACCGGCGAAGGTTCAGACGGCACAGCAACACGCCCCAAAATTCCGTACATCTGCGATTTGCTCAATATCAGATGCGTGAAGCTCCTCGACATCATCAAGATGGAGCACTGGCGCTTCGGTGCGCTGTGACTACTTGTCACGACGCTCTCGGCCTCGAAGATCAACCCACCCTGAACACCTGGGTGCTGAGGGCGCGTAGTCACTCAGTTAGTCACGCACCCCCGCCGTGAGACAACCAGCGGAGGTGCGTTACTCCTGGTGGAGCCTAGGAGATTCGAACTCCTGACTTCCTGCTTGCAAAGACGCACGCCGATCATGCTCGACCTGCCAAGGCGCAGCTCACGGCGCTGACCATGCGTCCCGTGGCTCCCCGCTGTTGCCCCTGGTTTCCCGTCCGATCGGGCACGCGACGGGCACGGCCGATACCCTTGCGGCGAAGGTCTTCGGCATTGCGCCGCGCCTCCCTGCATGGGTACAGCTCGGTGCGCCAAGCCGTAGGCGATCAGGCACGACGCCGGGGATGCTGGACAGCACCGGAGGCCGTCACCCTGCATTGCGGGAAGCGAGTCAACACAGGAACGCGCGGATTAGAAGCTGGGCCGATCATGGGTTCCATGCCGTCCCATCTGGACCAACGCCAGCGGCTGACCTGCATGGACCTCGGTGAACGGGTGAACGAATGAGAACCGCAACTCAAACTGCCGCTGGCCTTGCCGTCTGACGGACCTCGTCGGCAGTGCCGACGGCTTTACAGCGGGCCACCGTATCGGGCTGGATCAGGCCGCTGACCTCCGGATACGGCTCTTACCTTTCCCTCAGCCGGGAAGATCATCCCGCGTATATCCCGCAAGGCAGGGCCAGTCCCCTGCTGTGGGGATAATGGCTACCGGCTCGGGCAAAGAAGAGGCACGATTCGTAGATGCGAGTCACCATCGTGATGTCACGGTATGGCGGCATCTATGAGCCAGGCATCTGGGTCGCATTCCCCATGAACCCAGATGAGCTACCACCCGACTGGTATGCCGGGGACGTCGAGTGCGCCCACTTCTTCGCGGAACGCAAAGGAGAGATCGGAGGCGGCGACACTCCTCAGGAGGCGTACGAGGATCTCCTGAACAAGATGCGGCACAGACGACGTGCGGTCCGAAATCTCGATTCATGAGAAACACCGGTCATCCGACAGTCAGGCGGGACTTGCCTCTGCTCGGCACCTGGGTGGAGACATCCGGTGCAGCAAGATCACAAGGGAAGGGCGACGCCAATGGACTCTGACCCACAGCCAGAGGCTCGGAACACCATGCCCGACGTGCCGACCTCGGTGTTGCGACTGGCGGAAACGCTTGTCATGCTGGCCGCCTCCGCCGACGAACAAGCGGCGTGGATTGCCCGGCACCAGTGGCACACGGACGAATTGGCGCTCGACTTCGACTGGGCGAACGGATGGGTACCGTGGAGCGTCGACGAGCAATCGCCACGGCTCTTATCCCCGGCCCTTCACGATCTTCTGCAGCGAATCGAGAACTGCTTAACGGCTATGAGTGGTCAGTCCAACACTGAAAGGTGGACCCCCAAGGGACTCGCCACCGATCCCGGATGGGCTGAGGTCCGGCATCTCTCCAGTCAGGCACTCGCCGAGATCGCGGCGCTAGATCTGATCGCCATCCCCTCGTCGGCGGATCTGTAGACACAACCAAGCTCCACCTCGCGACCGATCTTCCTTCTGCCTCGTGCTGGTCGGCATGATCACATTGTCACGACTGGAGGAGGATTCGGATGGGAATCCATGGCCTTGATCCTCAACGCGCGAAGCGGGTGGCCGAGTTGGAGGCAGAGTGTCGACCCCTACTTGGGCAGGAAGACGGCATGGAAGCGGTGCAACATCTGCTGGCCGGCCGGGGTGTGGGCGTAATGGATTCGATCTTGGTCACAAGACAGCTCCTCGGTGCAGGCCCAAGCGCACTCGGAAAAGCCAAGGCGACTGTATTGGGCAGCACGGCCCGGACTACCGAACGGGCGCAGCATGGACGTTCCGTGGCCGACCTCCTTGCCCAACTCAGGGATGACCCAGACATCCAGATGTACGAATCAGGCGATCAGTAGCAGCCTCTGGCCGCCTGAAGATTCGGAGGACCTGCCTCGATCTGGACGCAGACCGTTACCACGTTGTCCGGTGAGCCGTGCTGAGGAACGAAGCACGGATCGTCGATCGCCCCAAGCCATCCACGGCGACCAGCCATGCCGTGGCGATCGTAGGGCTGCATCTGTGCGGCGGCGCGGCAACCCCGGCCGGAGCGTTCGATCGGTGCGGCGGGGCGGGCGTGCGGTGCCCGGCCCGGTGTCCCGCCGCCGTCCGGGACCGGCCCCCAGGCCGCACGCCCGGACGGCGGGCGGGCGGAGGGCCGGGGTACGGCGGCGCGCCGCGCCGCCGCTTGATCTCCTATGAGAACAATTCGGCAATGCCAAGCATGGTCCGGTGGTAGAACGCTCGGTGTGGCGGAGCGACGGGATCGGCTGAGGGCGCTGGGCGAGCTGCTGCGGCGGCTACGCAAGGAAGCGGGTCTGACCGGTAAGGATCTCGCGCAGCGGGCGCAAGTGGCGCAACCCACCATCTCTCGGATCGAGACAGGTCAGCTCCTCCCCACGCCCGAGACCGTTGAGCGACTGGTCGCTGCACTGGGTCTCGATGAGGCGGGTCGGGCCGAGTTGGATGCTCTTCTCGTACGACTTCGTGATGAGGTGTCTCGGCTGAAGGACGGCCTTGCCGGCCGGGAGGCAGCGAACGCCGCTCGGGTCCGGGCGGGGCGACGCTTGCTGTCCTTCCAGTCCGCGGTGATCCCGGCACTCTTGCAGACCGCCGAATACGCCCGACTTGCACTTGCGGTTGGGCGTGACGTCGAGAAGGCCGATGCGGCCAAGGCTGCGGCGGCGCGCGTAGAGGCGCAATCGGTCCTGTTCGACTCGACGCGAGAGTTCTCGTTCCTGTTGACCGAGGGTGCGGTGCGCACCTGGCCGGGGCCACCGTCGTTGATGTTGGCTCAACTCGACCGGCTGGCCACAGTAGCCACACTCTCGCATGTGACCCTCGGGGTCGTCCCCTGGTCAGTTCAGGTGCCGGCGTTCCCCCTGCATGGATTCACGATCTACGACGGTTCGGTGAGCGTGGTCGAGAGCTTGACGGGTGACCTTAGCCTGAGCGAGTCCGATGAGCTGACCAGACACGCGGAGACATTTGAGGCGTTCACGGCTGTGGCGGTGTATGGCGATGCACTGCGCCGGCTTCTGGGGTCGGTGGCCGACGACTATCGAAGGCTGATGAGCCATCCAGAGAAGTGACGCATTTATGCGTCGAATAGCTTGAGCAATGTCCAGCAGCACTCATACGCTGGCGCCATCTGATGTATAGCCCCCTAGACGACGGAGCTTCCCCATGTCGGTCTGGCGCTTCTCCCGCTACTTCCTCGGCTCCGCCCCCTCCATCACTGAGGCGCGACGCTTTGTGGCCGCACTCCTGCGAGGCTGGCCCGCGGTCGATGAGGCCGAACTGATCGTCAGCGAACTGGCCACGAACGCGATACGCCACTCCGCCAGCGGACGATTCGGAGGACGGTTCCTGGTCAGCGTCCAAGCCCATACGGATCGTCTCTGGCTTGGCGTTCTCGATGAGGGCGGACCTTCCTCCCCCAGGGCCTCCCGGCCATGCCTGGACGGCGAAGGCGGCCGGGGCCTGCTGCTCGTCGCAAGCCTGTCCATCGACTGGGGCGTCTGGGGTGACGAGCACGGTCGAACGGTCTGGGCCGTGCTCGACACAGCACTGCAGGGGGCGTCTCGCTGATGGCCTCCTGTCTGTCACCTCATCTCCCTTCGCCGCAGGCGTCGTGTGTGAAGCTCGACTGGAATCCCCCTCGCACGGACGAACGGCCTCGGACGATTGCTTGGACGTGCGACTGCGGGAGCGACTACTACGAACTGTGCGAGGCCGGCGGTCTCGGATTCGTCCGGCGCTTCGCCAAAATGGGCCATCAAGCCGTCGCCGTCGCCGAGACTCATCGTGTACGGGTTGGCGAATCTGGCGCCATGTGGGCTGGACTACTTTCAGGCGCTATGCGATGAGCCCACGTGGCGTCCCCAATCGACGGTCAGCGATTCGGGCAGTCAGCTCAATAACTGGCGAACTGGTCAAAAACGTACTGTCAAGGGGGATGGACGGCATTCCGTCTAGGGGCCTAGACTCGCGTCTAGTGATCAAAGGGGGATCGATGCCGCCGAGTGACGTTGAGCGCATTGCTGCGATAGAAGACCCGTTCCAACTGCTGCGGGTCGCTACCGAGCGTCTCAACGCTGCTCAACACGAGGTCGCCGAGCTGTCACGGCTACGTCGGCGGGTGATCCAAGAGCTACACGCCCAAGGGCTCTCATACGCACAGATCGCCAAGGAAGCCGGACTTACCAGGGGCCGGATTCACCAGATCAGGCATACCGGTCCTGCCCCTGAAGGGGCCTTTCTCGGCACGGGCACGATCACCTTGGTCACACCACTCAAGCGGGAGGACACCAAGGGGCGTCCTGTGATCGCGATGGAGGACGTCACCGCGGCCAAGCGGCTGGAGGACCTTGCCCGCGGCTTCGACCTGCCGGTGGAGCTGGAGCATGTTCCACTCGGCGGAGAGATCGACGTCAACCGACCGAACCTCATCGTGATCTGCGGCCCCAGACTCTCAACCGTGATGGGTGCGCTGTACGAGTCCGATCCAGTTCTGAAATGGGTCAAGGACGACGTCTGGACGTTGCACGACAGCCGTACCGGCACCGTGTACCGCTCTGGTTCTGACAGCGAGCCTGCCCGTGCCGTGGATTACGCCTATCTCGGACGGCTCAGGCGATCGGACGGCAAGGGCAACCTCATGATGTTCACCGGCATCCACCCGCAAGGCACACTCGGCGTGGTGCAACTCCTCCAGACCGAGATAGCGACGCTATGGGGTCAGGTAGGCGACAAGCGCTTCTCCACCGTCGTAGGCGTTGAGTACGACCCCACCACTGGGGAACCGGTCAAGGCGGAGCTCGCCAGCCCCCTGTACAGGCACGAGGAAGACTGAAACGTGCGGGTCGTCTTCGCCACCGAAGCAGTCCCAGGCAGGCCGAACGAGGACTTCGTCGCCGCCACCGCTGACGCGGCCGTCCTCCTCGACGGCGCCGGCACCCCACCCGGGTCCGAGTCCGGCTGCTCTCACGGCGTGGCGTGGTTCTCCCGCAGCCTCGGCTCGACCCTCCTGACCTCCATGACCCAGGGCACGGGCACCTTGACCGGACTGCTCGCCCAGGGAATCAAGACGGTGGCCTCACTCCATGACGGAACCTGCGACCTGAACCACCCCGGCTCTCCTTCAGCCACGGTCATCATGCTCCGGCACACGAACGACATGCTGGAATGGCTCGTCCTAGCTGACTCCGTCCTCGTCCTGGACGTCGTCAACGCGGCAGAACCCATGGCCATCTGCGATGACCGTGAGGCCCAGGTTGGCGCCCTCCACCGGACCGAGATGGACGCCCTCGCCTCCGGCACCGACGAACACGTCTCCGCCCATCGCCGCTATGTCGAGACGCTGCGCTCCTACCGCAACCGCGACGGTGGCTTCTGGGTAGCCGCCACTGATCCACTCGCGGCCGACCAGGCACTCACCGGCAACATGCCCGCTGACCAGATCCGAGCTGCCGCACTTCTCAGCGACGGCGCATCCCGACTCGTCGACCGCTTCCACCTACACACGTGGAGCCACGTCCTCGACGTCTTGGAGCAGTCCGGCCCTGACGAGGTCATCCGTCAAGTCCGCGCAGCCGAGCACTCAGATCCGCAGGGCGCGCGCTGGCCGCGGGGCAAGACATTCGACGACGCCACCGCGCTCTACTGCCGTTTCTGACAGCGCTTCACCGGTCTGGCCAAGATGCACGGTAGGCATATGTGATCACGATGAGACGTGCCGCTGCGAAGATCCCAACGTGATGAAGCGACGGATAGTTGCGGCGGTTCTCCTGGCGGTCGTATCCACGCTAACCGCAGGTCAGGCCGTGCACGCCGATGCCGAGGTGGATCCGGCCGGCGCCGTCCAGCGCCAACTCGTTCCCGGCCATGGGGTGAAGGTCGTCCAGCATTCCCGGATGTTCATGTTCGGCCGTTGGTCTTCCGTCAAGCCGGTACGCGGGGTCGTGGGGTTCGGCAAAGGCAAGATCGTGGCGACGGACATGAAGAACCCCAACCTGGCTCTTCGCGGTACTCGCAACATCTGCGTCGGCAAGCTCGGCTACGAGTCGTACGTCAAGCGTGACCCTGAAGATCCTCTGCCGCCGGGGAAGACCTGGGTGTCCTACGACTGGCCGCCATGCCAGCTCGTGCTGAAGTCCGGCTTTGTCGACCTCGCCGACCCGGCCACGCTCAGAGCTGTGCTGGCCACCACGACGGACACACGGCCCGCGGGCGTGTACGACGGTGTGCGCACCACCTTGTACCAGGGCAGCATCACCTTCGCGCAGCTTGGCAAGGCGAAACCAGGCTTGCGCATCGGCTTCCGGAGTAAGCCCACCGGTAAGTACGGTAACTGGAAGGTGTCTTGGCGGTTGTGGATCGGTGGCGACCGACTCGTCCGCAGAGCGCGGAGCTCCTGGCGCGAGCCGAACGATGGCCCTGGCCGATCCGCCGGTGACGACCCGTACTACGCCTTCGTGGAAGACCTCCGCCTGTCGGACTGGGGGATGAAGGTGCACATCAAGCCGCCGCCAGCCGATGAGACGGTGCCGGCGGACGAGCTGCACGACTGACAAAACGCGCGGGAAGTGGAGGCACGGAGGAACGTCTGGGTCTCCTACCGGGCGTGGACCGAGGAAACTGCAACGTTTGGTTTGTGGACGTGGACGCAGGCCAAGACCAAGCCCTCCACAGGCATACCGCGGGTAGTCGAAACTCGCTGCGTCAGCGAGACTAGTTGGGCATGGATGTTTACCCCCCTAGACAGTTGGGGCAGACTCTGGCTATCGTCCTCTGCATAGCCCCCTAGACAGCTCCTCAAAGCGACGCGGTCGCAACTGTCTAGGGGGATAGACAAAGGAGGTGGTGGACGATGGCACTTCAGGGACCGATCCCCGTCACGTTCGAGATGGTTTTCCCGCACGGCTGCTACATCGTCGGGGAGGTCGAGCCGGTCAAGGACTTCGACGCCTCGACCAACGGGCGGTTCGTGCAGGCGCGGGACAAGCAGACCCGTGAGCTGGTCTGGCAGGTCTCGGTCATGGACGCGGACCCAACGGTCAAGGCCGTGCAGAAGACGGCCGCGGTGAAGATCCTCTCTCCCGTGCAGCCGGTTCCGCCAGCGCCCATGCCGGGGCTGCCGTTCACGCCGGTCGAGTTCGACCAGATGACCGTCACGCCGTACGTGAACGCCAACGGTCGGCTCGCCTACTCGATCCGGGTTCGCGAGATGCGGGCTCCGCGACCGGTCGGCAAGCCCAGCTCGGCTAAGGACGCGGCGTGATGGGGCGGCGGGGACCGGCTCGGCCGACGGGCGTGATCACTCTCAACACCGGTTCCGGCGCGGTCGCCGAGAACCACGCTTACCAACTCCGCACTCCGGTCCTCGCGCTGGTGTTCGGGCTGGTCCAGGTGCAGGTCACCACGGGTGCGTCGGACCGGGTCACGGCGGCCGAGGTCGAGTTCGCTCGGCAGTTCGCCAAGCAGGCGCAGGACTTCGCGCAGTGTGTGGAGCGGATCCACCGGCGCGGGGTGACGGCGGCATGAGGAACCTCGGGCCGTACACCTACGTGACGCTCGCGATGGAGCCGGACTCCGTGCCTCGCCTCGCTGTCTCCTTCCACACGGCCGACCTGCGTATCCGCGCGAGTGTGCTCGACGAGTCGCGTCCTTACCTGGAGATCTGCTCCCCCGAGGCGGACGTGGCGATCTCGACCACCGGGGCCGGCCACGTCACCGACGCCGACCTCAGCAACGCCCGTCAACTCTTCGGCGCTGTTGCTCGCTACCTCGCCGACTGCGAGCGACTGCACTCCGAACAGTCGGCAAAGACCGCCCCGGATGCGGCGGTCTGACATGCAAGCGGGGCCGCAGGAAGCGGCAACTTCCGGCGGCCCCTCGGTCTTCCGCACACTCCAAATGCTTGGAAGGACTCCAGCCTAATGTTCAAGAAGATGCCTGGCGAAGAGCCACATCGCATCGTCTCGACCACACCTGATACGGCGGTGGTCTTCAGACCGACCGTCCTCAAGACGCCCGCGATCGTCACGCTCGTCATCTTCGGGTGGCGGGCCGCTGCGAGTCTGGTCCGCACGCTGTGGCGGCATCCGGTCGCCGTGCTGGTCGCCGCCGTACCGTGCGTGCTGTCCGTTCTGTACGGGTGGCGTGTCGCGCTGCTCCTCGTCACTCCCGTGCTCGTCGGAACGGTCGTCTGGGGCTCGCTCGACCGGGCCAGTTTCGCCCGCTGGATCGGCTGGCGGCTGCTGGCCTGGTGGCGCCTCATCTGGGTCTACCGTCGGCACTGGCAACCGGTGATGGTCATCTCTGGTCTCGGCAGGCACGTTCGAGGACGCGACTACCTGCCCAAGCTGGACAAGGTCACCTGCACGTCGTGGGCCGACCTGGTCACCGTGCGCATGCTCAACGGGCAGGCGGTCAAGGACTGGGCCGACCGTACCGACAACCTCGCTCAGGGCTTCGGCGGGAGTTCCTGCCGCGTGTCGGTCCTCACGGGTGGGCGGGTGCGCCTCACCTTCCCTCGGAGCGACCCGCTCGCCGTTCCTCTGCCCGCCGTACCGATCCCGGAGACGCCCACGATCGGCCCTGTCGAAATCGGCAAGCAGGAGGACGGGCGGCCGTGGTTCCTCAAGGTGCACGGCACTCACGTCCTGGTCGCGGGTGCCACCGGGGCCGGTAAGGGCTCAATCATCTGGTCCACGATCCGCGGGCTCCTGCCTGCCGTCAGCACGGGGCTTGTCGAGATCTGGGCGCTTGATCCCAAGTTGATGGAGCTATCCTTCGGGAGGGATCTTTTCGGGCCACGCTATGCCGCTGATCCGGCCGACTGCGCCGACCTGCTGGACGACGCCGTCAAGGTCATGCAGGCTCGCGCCGCTCGCTTCGCCGGCCACCGGCGATCCCATGTGCCGACCGTCGACGATCCCTTCGTCCTGGTGCTCGTCGACGAGGTGGCCTTCCTCACTGCGTACCAAGCTGACAAAGAGCTGCGGCGGCGCATCTCCGCTGCTCTGGCAACGCTCACCACTCAGGGACGTGCCGTCGGGGTCGGCGTCATGGCGACGCTGCAGGACCCGCGCAAGGAGGTCATGAACACCCGGAACCTGTTCCCGGACAAGATCGCGCTTCGACTCGACGAATCGGAACAGGTGGACATGGTTCTCGGCGACGGCACGCGGGATCGTGGGGCGCTGGCCGACCGGATCTCTCCTCGTCCTGAATTGGGCGCTGGCGTCGGCTACGTCCGGTTGGAGACCTCCCCGGATCCGATCCGGGTGCGTGCGGCCTATGTCTCCGACGAAGACATCCGCGAGATGGTCGCCGAGTTCTCCGGTGAGGTCGCATGACGCTCGCTCATTTCCTCGACGGTCTGTGCTGCGCCGACTGCGGTGCCATCAATGTCCTGCGGCTCGACCCGCTTCACGCCCTGATCGAGTGCACCAAGTGCGGAACCTCCGCGCTCATCGTCCCCGAGATCGGAAAGGAGATCCGTTGAACAGCCCACATCAGCCAACGGAGGTCCGGGGAGAAGCGGCGGTCTTGATGTCCCGCCGCTCCACCCCACGGGCGCTGCGGATGGCTCAACCGCTCGCCCGAGCAGTCGCCGAAGAGGTCGCCAAGCAGTACGGCGTCTGCATCCGGCCTGTCGCTCTCCGGCGGTTCGACCTCGTCACAGGCAAGGAAGAAATCATCGATGCCCCGTGCGGGGCGACGTTGGAGAGCAAATGCCCTTCCTGCGCCAAGCGCAACCGGCAACTCCGGATGGCGCAGTGCCGGGAAGGTTGGCACCTCGCGGATGAACCTGTCATAAGCCCAGATGCGGCCACCGAGGAACAGCGCTGGCTCATCGAGTTCCGTGCGGACATGCAGGCTAGACGCGATGCGGTTGCGCAGGCCGGTGCGGACGCCTCCGACTGGGACGCGGTTCTCGTCGGTCTCGATGAGGAGATCAACGCCGCTGGGATGCGGGGTCACGTGTGCGGCCGGACCGCGCCCAAGCGGGTGCGCTCCACCAGGCGACGGCAGGACGCACCAGATCTACCCAAGCGCAAGATGACCAACACGACCCTCGGGCGGACCTTCGAGTCTGCTGACGGGAAGGTCTATCGACCCTCGATCTTCGTGACGCTCACGCTTCCCTCATACGGCAGGGTTCGTGACGGCGTGCCGGTCGATCCAGAGACCTATGACTACGAGCGGGCTGCCCGCGATGCGCTGCACTTCTCCAAGTTGGTCGATAGGTTCGTGCAGAACCTTCGCCGCGTAGCCGGCTACGACGTGCAGTACTTCGCCAGCGTAGAACCTCAGAAGCGGCTCGCCCCGCATCTGCACATGGCGATCAGGGGCACTCTGCCGCGTGCAGAGGTGAAGCAGATCGCCGCGGCTACCTATCACCAGGTGTGGTGGCCGCCCTGCGATCAAGTCCGCTTCGAGGGCGGACACCTGCCCATCTGGCAAGACGGCGTCGGCTACCTCGATCCGATCACGGGTGAAGTTCTGCCGACGTGGGACCAGGCCCTCGACGAGCTGGACCAGGACGACGCGGCCGAACCACTGCACGTGGTCCGCTTCGGCGATCAGGTGGACGTGAAGGGCGTGCTCGGGAGCACTCCGGACGCAGACCAGTGCATCCGCTACCTGTCCAAGTACCTGACCAAGAGCCTCGGTGACGACCTCGATGGGCAAGCGCAACAGGAGCATGCCGCTCGCTTCGTCGAGGCCCTGCGTTACGAGCCCTGCTCGCCGACCTGTTCCAACTGGCTCCGCTACGGCGTGCAGCCCAAGGGTGCCAAGGCCGGCATGGCTCCAGGACGGTGCCGTTCCAAGGCCCACAAACCCGAGCACCTCGGCTACGCGGGCCGCCGGGTCCTCGTGTCCCGGAAGTGGTCCAACAAGACTCTCTCCGAACATAAGCAGGACCGCCGCACCTGGGTCATGGAAGCGCTTGGGCAGGCCGACGAGCCGACCGATCCGCACCGGTACGTCTGGAGAGCCGCCCCGGCTGGTGACGCCAACGTGGCTCCGCTCGCCCTGCGTCTGCTCAGATCGGTGGCAGAGCGGCAACGCTGGCGTGCCCATATGGCCATGCTCCAAGCGCACGCAGACGGCAAAGATCCTTCGGCAATCGAGGGGAGGGCAGCATGACACAGACGAACAGGTCCTTGCTGCCCGACTACGCGCAGGGCCGACTGCTCACGGTCGAGGAGGCCGCCGAACGGCTGAACACGACCGTCCGCTTCCCACGTCGGCTGATCGAGGAACGTCGCATCACCTTCATCCACGTCGGACGCAACGTCCGCATCCCCGAGGCCGCGCTTGAGGCATTCATCGTCGCCGGTCTCGTCCAGCCGATCACCGCGACACGAGGTAGGAGGGTCGCCTGATGGCCAAGACCGACGCAACGCCAGAGGGCGAGCCTCGACGCTCACGAAAGCGGAAGCCTCCGAAGAGGCGGTTCGGCCGCGTGCGCAAGCTGCCGTCCGGTCGATTCCAGGCCCGCTATCCCGGCCCGGATGGTACGGACCGTCCGGCTCCAGAGACCTTCGCCACCAAGACCGACGCGGAGGTCTGGCTTACGAAGATCGAGGCGCAGATCCTCGATGACGAATGGATCGACCCGGATGCCGGGAAGATCGCTTTCGGCAAGTTCGCGCAAGACTGGATCGACGAGCGGCCCAAGCTGCGCCCACGCACAGTGGAGCTGTACGGCTACTTGCTGCGCCAGCACATCGCACCGACCTTCGGGGAGAAGCCGCTCAACGCGATCAAGGAACCGCACGTCCGACGCTGGCGGAAGTCACTGGTTGAGCGGAAGGTCAGCGAGGTAACTGTGGCCAAGGCGTACCGGCTGCTGAAAGCCGTTCTGTCCACAGCTGTGGATGACCTGCTCATCAAACGCAATCCCTGCCGGATCAAGGGGGCCGGCCAGGAGCAGTCTCCCGAACGGCCGGTCCTGACCGTGGAAGAGGTCTACCGCATCGTCAATGTCATCGAACACCGCTACCGGGCACTCGTCCTGCTGGCTACCTTCGCCAGCCTGCGCTGGGGCGAACTTACCGGACTCCAGCGGCGGGACCTCGACCTCGACGCCAGAACGGTCCGTATCGAACGCCAGATGATCCAGATCACTGGCAAGGGCCTCGTCTTCACCGAGCCGAAGTCACACGCGGGCAGGAGAACTGTCGTCTTCCCTGACCTGATCATCGATGAGCTGCGCGCCCACGTGAAGGACTTCACCCAGGACGGACCGGAAGGCTTGATCTTCGCCGGACCCGACAACGGGGCGCTCCGCAACACCAACTTCAACCGTCGGGTCTGGGCCAAGGCGCTCGAAGACGCGGGCGTGTCGAAGATTCACTTCCACGATCTGCGACACACCGGCAACACCCTGGCCGCCAGCACGGGCGCGTCCACCCGAGAGCTGATGACCCGCATGGGGCACTCCAGCACCCGGGCAGCGCTCATCTACCAGCACTCCACCGACGAGCGCCAGCGCGAAGTGGCGCGCAAGCTTGACGCCCTCGCACGCGGCGCACTGGCCAAGAAGTCATCGGGCACGTAACGGGCACGACCCCAGAACCGGACCCCACAAAGATCGAAAGCCCAGGCCGCCGACCTGGGCTTTCCTATGAGTGGAGCCTAGGAGATTCGAACTCCTGACTTCCTGCTTGCAAAGCAGGCGCTCTGCCAACTGAGCTAAGGCCCCCTCGACGAAGATAGCTTACCGGGCGGAGGATGCCACCTGCGTCGTGCCGCGGTCGTCGCTCAGGATCAGGTTCGGGAAGTCGGCGATCGAGTCGAGGATATGGGTGGCGCCGCCCTTGAGGAGGCGTTCTCGGCTGTGGACGCCGGTCATGACGCCGGCCACGATCGATGCTCCCGCTCGCTTGCCGCAGAGCATGTCGCTTTCGGAGTCGCCGATGACCGCCACCTGGCGGACGTCCGGGACGCCCAGGCGGAGGACGGCGTGCAGGACCATGTCGGGCCACGGACGGCCGCGGCCGCCGGCGTCTTCGGGAGAGATGGCCAGGTCGATCCGGTCGTGCCAGCCAAGCACGCTCAGCACCCGGCTCAGCGTGGTGCGGCTGAAGCCGGTGATCAGGGCGAGCTTGATGCCGGTGCCGCGGAGCTTGTCGAGGACCTCGAGGACTCCGGGCACGGGGACGAGACCCGCCCGCTCCAGCGCTCCCTCGTAGGAACGCTCGAACGTCAGGTTCGCCGCCTGGGCCTGGGCTTCGTTGCCGGGGAATATCCCACGGAAGACATCGATCTTGGGGCAGCCCCGGGACCGGTGCACGTGAACCATGGCACGCGCGTACGCTCCGGTCCCGGGCACTATGCCCTGGGTCGCGATCGCCTCGGCAAAGGCGCGCTCGACCATGGCGATGTCACCGACTGTGGTGCCTGCCAGGTCCAGGCACGCCAGCTTGATGGGGACGACGTCACTCATCGCCTCGCCGGTCGGTTAGTTCTCGCTGCCGGTCGCCTCGGTCCAGAGATCGAGCTCTGCGCGGTCGGCCTGCACCTTACGCCAGATCAGCAACCCCCCAAGGGCGATCAGCGCCAGAACGAGCAGCTTCTTCACGGTGTGACCCCACTTCTTCGACGGTCTCACCTGCCGGGGTGAGACCCAACGGTTGACAAGCAGCCTAGCAAGGTATGGCTGATGTCCCTGTGTTGTGCACTGAACAGATGGGCCGAATGTGTGGCCCATCTGGGACAACAGCTCGATCATGCCAAATATCCAGCCTGGATGCGCAGCCGAGGGGAGGGTTACGGCAGGGGGCGGAGCCCACCTGGGCGGTCAGGGGGAGGAGAGGACGTTTGACATACCCCCCATGGGTATATTACCTTCCACAGCGTTCGGAGTTACCCCCTGGGGGTACCGGCGCAGTAATACCCTAGGGGGGTACGGTGTTAGACTCGGAAGCAGAGACTGTAGAAGCGGCCCACGTCGCACGTGACGCATGACACACAAGGAGAAGACCATGAGCACCAGCACCTTCACCGTCAACGGCATGACCTGCGGCCACTGCGTGAGCTCGGTCAAGGAGGAGGTCGCCGAGGTCGCCGGCGTCACGAACGTCGAGGTCGACCTGGCCACCGGCCTGCTGACCGTCAACAGCGAAGGCCCCCTCGACCGCGCGAAGATCGCCGCCGCGGTCGAGGAAGCCGGATATGAAATGGCGGATCGGTCATGAACACCGCCGCCAAGCTCGGCTCGTACGCCCTGGGCCTCGCCGTCCTCTTCGGCGGTGCCCTGGGCGTGGGCAAGGTGGCGGGCCCCACCCCGCCGCAGCCGGCCGCGACCGCCGACTCCGGTGGTCACGCCGGTGACGGGCACGCCACCGAGCAGGAGCAAGGACAGAAACAAGCGGTAAGCGATACCCCCGGGGGGCTCCAAGTGTC
Organism: Nonomuraea sp. MG754425; assembly: GCF_021699195.1. GTDB lineage: Bacteria > Actinomycetota > Actinomycetes > Streptosporangiales > Streptosporangiaceae > Nonomuraea. Next base: position 17,404 of record NZ_SSXE01000114.1, read on the forward strand.
CCAGAACGGCTACACCCTCAACCCGATCACCCCGCTCACGACCGGAAAACCGACGGACTTCGAGTTCACCGTGATCGGCCCCGACGAGCAGCCGGTCACCGCCTACCAGGTCGAGCACGACAAGAAGCTGCACTTCATCGTCGCCTCCCGCGACCTGACGAGCTTCCAGCACCTTCACCCCGAGATGGCCCCCGACGGCACCTGGTCGGTCAAGCTGACGCTGCCGAAGGCCGGGGCGTACCGGGCGTTCGCCGACTTCGTCCCCACGGGAGGGGAGAAGCTCACGCTCGGCGCGGATCTCCAGGCTGCGGGCGACTACCAGCCCGAGCCGCTGCCGCACGTCAGCCGGACGGCGGAGGTCGGTGACTACACGGTCGGCCTGGAAGGCGACCTGGTCCCGGGCCGCTCCAGCAAGCTCACGCTGACGGTCAGCAAGGACGGCAAGCCGGTCGACGACCTGGAGCCCTACCTCGGGGCGTACGGTCACCTGGTGGCGCTTCGCGCCGGCGACCTGGCCTACCTGCACGTTCACCCCGAGGAGAGCAAGACCGCGGGGCCCGGGATCACGTTCTACGCGGAGGCCCCCAGCCGCGGCGACTACCGGCTGTTCCTCGACTTCAAGCACGGGGGCGAGGTCCGTACGGCGAGCTTCACCGCCACGGCCACCAAGTCGGACGGGCACGCCCCTTCCGACACCGACGACCACGGCCACTGAGGAAACGAAGAAAGGAGAGGTGATGTCTTCCTTGAGCGAAACCACAGAGGACAAAGCTGTCGAACTCACAATCGGCGGCATGACGTGCGCATCCTGCGCCAACCGGATCGAGCGCAAGCTGAACAAGCTGGACGGCGTGACGGCGACGGTCAACTACGCGACGGAGAAGGCGAAGGTCACCTTTCCCGGCAACGTCGATCCGCAGCAGTTGGTCGAGGAGGTGGCGAAGGCCGGTTACACGGCCGAGCTGCCCGCGCCGCCCTCCGGCGACCCCGCCGCGCCGGGGAAGGAGCCGGCCGACGAGCTGGAGCCGCTGCGCAACCGGCTGATCACCGCGATCGTGCTGTCCGTGCCGGTGGTGGCGATGGCGATGATCCCGCCGTTGCAGTTCACGAACTGGCAGTGGGCGTCGCTCACGCTGGCCGCGCCGGTGGTGGCGTACGCGGGCTGGCCGTTCCACAAGGCCGCCTGGACGAACCTGCGTCACGGCGCCGCCACCATGGATACGCTGATCTCGGTCGGTACGCTGGCCGCCCTCGGCTGGTCGTTGTGGGCGCTGTTCTTCGGCAGCGCGGGCACGCCCGGCATGACCCATCCGTTCACGTTCACGATCGAGCGCACCGACGGCTCCGGCAACATCTACCTGGAGACGGCCGCGGCAGTGACCGCGTTCATCCTGGCCGGGCGCTACTTCGAGGCGCGCTCCAAGCGGCGGGCAGGGGCGGCGCTGCGGGCGCTCATGGAGCTGGGCGCCAAGGAGGCCGAGCTGGCCGACGGCCGGCGGGTGCCGATCGAGCGGCTCGAGAACGGCGACCGGTTCGTGGTCAGGCCCGGCGAGAAGATCGCCACCGACGGGGTGGTCGAGGAGGGTTCCTCGGCCGTGGACGCCTCGATGCTGACCGGCGAGTCGGTGCCGGTCGAGGTGCGTCCGGGTGACACGGTGACCGGGGCGACGGTGAACGCGGGCGGACGGCTGATCGTCCGGGCCACCCGGGTCGGCGCGGACACGCAGCTCGCCCAGATGGCCAGGCTCGTGGAGGAGGCCCAGACCGGCAAGGCACAGGTGCAGCGGCTGGCCGATCGCATCTCCGGCGTCTTCGTGCCGATCGTGATCGCGCTGGCGGTCGGCACGCTCGGCTACTGGCTGGGCACCGGCGACGGCGTGGGGGCGGCGTTCACGGCCGCGGTGGCGGTGCTGATCATCGCCTGCCCGTGCGCGCTCGGCCTGGCCACCCCGACCGCGCTGCTCGTCGGGACCGGTCGCGGCGCCCAGCTCGGCATCCTGATCAAGGGCCCTGAGGTGCTGGAGTCCACCCGCCGGATCGACACGATCGTCCTGGACAAGACCGGTACGGTGACCGAGGGCCGGATGACCCTCACGGCCGTGCACCTCGCCGAGGGGGAGACCCGCGAGGAGGTGCTGCGGCTGGCGGGCGCGCTGGAGCACGCCTCGGAGCATCCGATCGCGCAGGCCGTCGCCCGCGCCGCGGGCTCCGACGCCTCCGTCGAGGATTTCGCGAACGTCGAAGGGCTCGGCGTGCAGGGGATCGTGGACGGACACGCGGTCCTGGTCGGCCGTCCGCGGCTGCTGGCCGAGTGGTCGCAGCACCTCCCGGTCGAGCTGGAGCGCGAGCTGGCCGAGGAGCAGGCCAGGGGTCGTACCGCCGTGGCGGTCGGCTGGGACGGCAAGGCCCGCGCCGTGCTGGTGGTGGCGGACGTGGTCAAGCCGACCAGCAAGGAGGCCATCGCGCAGCTCAGGGCGCAGGGGCTGACCCCGGTGCTGCTGACCGGCGACAACGAGGCCGTGGCCCGCACGGTGGCGGCCGAGGTGGGCATCGACGAGGTGATCGCCGAGGTGCTGCCCGCCGGCAAGGTGGACGTGGTCAAGCGGCTGCAGGCCGAGGGCAAGGTCGTGGCCATGGTGGGCGACGGCGTCAACGACGCCGCCGCGCTGGCCCAGGCCGATCTGGGGCTGGCCATGGGCACCGGCACCGACGCCGCCATCGAGGCGAGCGACCTGACCCTGGTACGCGGCGACCTGCGGGTGGCTCCGGACGCCATCCGGTTGTCACGCCGGACGCTGAGCACGATCAAGGGCAACCTGTTCTGGGCCTTCGCCTACAACGTGGCCGCCCTGCCGCTCGCGGCGCTCGGCCTGCTCAACCCGATGATCGCGGGGGCGGCGATGGCCTTCTCCAGCGTGTTCGTGGTCAGCAACAGCCTGCGTCTGCGCCGCTTCACGTGAAACGTCCCGGGGCCGGACGGCCTCGGGGGAGCAGCCCGGCGGCGGCCGGTGCCATCGCGGCACCGGCCGTCGCCGACGTCGTGCCCCGGCCGGGTCACGGATGTCGGCGGCTCCAGAAGCGCCGGCTGCGCTCGCTCGACAGCTCCGGCTCGTCGGGCGGCGTCGGCTGCTGCACGATCACGACGGTCGTGCGGGCGTGCCGGGCGCAGTACATGCTGGTCGAGGGCAGGAAGATCCGGCTGAGCAGCCCGCGCCGGCCCCGTCCGAGCACGAGCAGATCACCTTCCTGCGCCAGATCGACGAGGTGATAGCCGGGATCACCGACCCGGCCCACCGCGAACGTCGTCAGGTCGTCGGGCACGCCGCCCGCCACGTCCTCGAACACGCTCGCGATCACCTCGGTGCAGCGGGCCTCCTCACCCGTCCTGACCACGTGCTGCACGGGCAGCGCCTCAGGGAACGGATGAACGGGCGCGCGGCTGACGTGCACGGCCACCAGAGCCATCCGGTGCAGCCTGGCCGCGCCGATGGCCCAGGCGAGCGCCCAGCGCGCGGCCGGGGACTCGTCCACCCCGACGATCAGCCGCGCACCGCCGGGCAGATCCTGTTCCACGGTGCCTCCTGTCGAAGTACGACCATAGTGCGCCACCTCGCTGGTTACCGGGAGGTGGCACTTTGCGAACTCTGGAGTCCTGTCCGAAATTCAACGGTGGAACGGGGGCATCCGTATGGCTCTGCCGTCAGACCAGCTTGAGCAGTCCTTCGTACAAGACCTCACGTTCCTGGCCGGTCAGATTCCGGTACGGCGCGGACGCCCGCAGGTTCGTCTCCGCCTCGATCCCGGCGCGCAGGGGGCCGTCCGCGAGGCGGACGATCTCGGCCGCGGACAGGCCGGCCGCCTGCCAGGCCGCGGCGTGGGCGTCGGCCCGGTGGTAGCGGACGGCGGCGAGCCGGTTGAACAGCAGCAGCCCGGCCCGCGCACCCGCCGGCTCGAACAGGGGCGCCACCAGCGCCAGCGCCCCGCCGGGCCGGCGCTCGGCCGCGTCGAGCACCCGGGCCGTCAGTCCGGCCAGGTCCGGCAGGTCGGGGCCGACCCAGACGCGGTCGGCCGCGGCGGCGTGCGCGTCGTACAGGCGGTGGACGAACTCCAGCCCCTTGGCCGTCAGCCGCAGCAGGCCGTCGCCGTCCTCGGACAGGGTGGCCTCGCGCAGGTGCTCGCTCAGGTCGCGCTCGCGGGCGGCGGCGTCGCCGTACCGGTCGATGACAGCCAGGTCGCGGCGGGTGAGCGGGCGGAGGGGGAGGGTGAAGCGCAGGTCGGCCAGCAGGCCGGGGGTCACGCCGGACGCCTCGGCCAGGTCGGCGACGGCTCTGGCGGCTGAGGCGTGCACGTTGACGTGGGCTGCGCCGATGACGGGGGCGATCGCCGCCGCATATTCCGAAAGGTCGTGAAATTTCGGCATCGCATTGATTATGGGGTGGTCTGTAGCGGATTCCCAGGGCATCGTGACGGTCCTGCCCCAGGGTGAGCCCTTTATCCGCGCGGGATACCCGGTGCTGTGCCGGCCGGGCAGTTCAGCGCCTGCCGATCGAGGGGGACCTGCTCCCCGGCTGCCGGGGGTCCCGTACGACCGGGGCGGTCTCAGCCGTACCGGCCGCCCGGCACCGGGCTCAGGGCGGTGGCCAGGTCGTCGGCGAGCGGCTCGATCTCCGCCACGTCCAGGGAGGAGACGGTCAGGCGTAGCGCGGGCGGCGTGCCGATGCGGTTGCGCGCGCCGGGGGCGCAGGCCCAGCCCCTGGACAGCAACCGGGTGATGGCCGTGGACTCGTCGGCGACGGGGATCCACACGTTCAGTCCGGTACGGCCGAAGGCGGGCAGCCCGCGTGCGGCCAGCGCCGCGACCAGGCCGTCCCTGCGCCGCGCGTACGACGCCGCGACCACGCCGGTGTCCACCGCGCCGGTGCGCCACAGGTGGGCGACGGCGTGTTGCAGCAGGTGGCTCACCCACCCGGCGGCCAGCCGCTGCCGCCCGCGCAGCCGGTCGAGCGTGACCGGGTCGCCGGTGACCGGGGCCAGGCGCAGGTCGGGCCCGAGCGACTTGGCCGTGGAGCGGATGAGGATCCAGCGCGCGGTGACGCCGGCCAGCGGGTGCAGGGGCAGGTCCACGAACCCGGAGCCGTGGTCGTCCTCGACCAGCAGCACCTCCGGGCAGGAGGCCAGCAGTTCCCGCAGTTCGACGGCACGGGCGGCGGAGACGGCGGCGCCGGTCGGGTTCTGGGCGCGGGCGGTGATCACGACGGCGCGCGCGCCGGCCCGCAGTGCCCGCCCGAGTTCCTCCGGCAGCGGGCCGTCCGTGTCGAGCCGCATCGGCACCGGGCGCAGGCCGAGCGCGGCGACCAGGTCGAGCAGGGCCGTCCAGCCGGGGTCCTCGACGGCGATCGCGTCGCCGGGACGCAGGTGGGCGGTCAGCACCCGCTCGACCGCGTCGAGGGTGCCCGAGGTGATCGCCAGCGGCGCGGCAGGCACGCCGTCGGCCCGCAGGCGCCGGCCGGCCAGCGCGAGCAGTTCCGCGTCGTCGCCGGTGCCGTACAGGGCGGGCCGGGCCTCGTGCGCCCGGGCGGCGGCGGCCAGCGCGTCGTGCAGCGGCGGCAGCAGCCTGGGGTCGGGGTTGCCCTCGGTCAGGTCACGTACGCCCGGCGGCACCTCGACGCGGATCTCCTCGCGGAACGTGCTGGCCGGCCGCGGCCGGATCCGGGTCCCGCGCCGGCCGGCCGTCTCGATGACGCCGCGTTCACGCAGCAGCCGGTACGCGGCGGCCGCCGTGCCCGGACTGACCCCGGCCCGCGCCGCCGCCTCCCGTACCGGGGGCAACGTCGTGCCTGGTGGGAGTCGTCCTTCGGACACGGCTGCCTCGACGCCCGCCGCTATCTCGCTGGCCGTCCCACCTGCGATCAGGTACTTTTCTAGCACAAAATACATTATGTACTAATACAAAGGTGGTTCGTGTGCTCATCCATCCATGGGACGCCGCCCAGGACGACGACGAGTGGCGGAGCTGGCTGCGTACCCGCGACTTCGGCCAGATCGCGGTCAACGGCGTGGACGGCGCGGCGCCGGTGGTGGTGCCGACGCACTTCAGGTACGACGGGGACAGCGAGGTCGTGCTCCACCTGGCCAGGCCCAACCCGATCTGGGAGGCGCTGGCGGCCAACCCTGTGGCGGTGGTGAGCGTGCACGACGACTACGCCTACATCCCCACCTCCTGGCGCTCCGACTCTCCCGAGACCGGCGTGCCGACCAGCTACTACGCCGCCGTTCAGCTCGTGTGCCGGGCCGAGGTCGTGGACGACAGGGAGGGCAAGGCCGAGATCCTGCGCCGCCAGCTCGCCCACCACCAGCCCGCCGGCGACCACGGCGAGGTGGCGGCCGAGGCGGGGCCGTACCACCGGATGTTGCCGGGGATCCGGGGGCTGCGGCTGCGGGTGGAGGAGGTGCGGGCCAAGTTCAAGTACGACGGTCATCGCCCGGCCGAGTTGCGCGAGCGTGTCGCGCGCGGGCTGGCCGGACGGAACCTGCCGGGCGACGCCGGTGTCCTGGCCCAGCAGCGCCGGCGCGGCGGCCGGACCTGAGGCTCGCCGTCGTCGCGAAACCGCCGGTGACGTGGGCGAACGTTAGGATGCTGGCATGACCGCCCAGGACGGCCCGGACCACGAGCAGGTGCTCGCCTGGGTCGAGCGGGTGGCCTCGTTCGTCGCCGGGGAGTGGGGGCTCGCCCCGATCACCGGCCGCGTCCTGGGCTGGCTGATGGCCTGCGACCCGCCCGAGCAGACCGCCGGCGACCTCGCCGCGGCCATCGGGGCGAGCCGCGCGTCCCTGACGACGAACTTGCAGCTCCTGACGTCGATCGAGCTCGTCCGCCGGGTCCGCAGGCCCGGCGAGCGCAACGTCTACTACCGGATCGCGGACGACGCCTGGGCCAAGGTCATCCGGCGCAAGCTCGCCGCGTTCACCGCGTTCGACGGGCTGGCGGCCGAGGGGCTGCGACTGGGCTGGGCGGACGAGACGAAGACGGCGCGCATCCGCTCGGCCCGCACCTCCATCGCGGCACTCGCCGAGGCGCTCGACCGGAGCGCCGCCGAGCGGCACTGATCCCACCGGCACAGAACGGCTGGGGCTCCCGATCCGGCTCAGTTCACAGCTTGTGGACAACTCGCAAATCCTGTGGATAACTCTGTGGCCGTCCGGCGTCGCGGAGGCGCCACCCGGCCCTCTGACGACGCCCGCGCGCCGGCACTGGCACACACCTGCGCCGTCGCCGTATTTTCCCTGGTCAAAGCCATCCCAAGAGCCGTTGACGGGCCTCCGTCGAGCGCCAATACCACACCCTCGGAGGCACCCGTCGCGTATTGGGGATTCCGTCTCCCAGAGGTTGTCAACAGCTCGCGAACCTGGGCCCACAACCTGTGGATGAACTCACCAGCGCCGAGACCCTTGGGGAAAAGCTGGTGGACCTTGAACGCCGCCCTTTCCCCATGCGACCCGCCTTTGACACAGGCCGGGTTTCGTCCGCTATGACGGGTTCTGTCCGTGACGCGCGGACCCGAGGGACAGGGCCTCTTCCGAGACCTCGGGCGGCGTGACGGCGTCGAGCGCGGCCCGCGTCGCCGCGTCGAAGGCGAGCGCCCCGGCGGCGAGATTCGCCTCGAGGTGACCGGCGTCGGCGGTGCCCGGGATGAGCAGCACGTTCGGGGCGCGGTGCAGCAGCCAGGCGAGGCCGGCCTGCGACGGCGTGCACCCGAGGCTGCGCGCGACGGCCTCGACGGCGGGCTCGTCGGCCACCTTCGGCATGCCGTCGAACGCGCCGCCGAGCGGGAAGAACGGCACCCAGGCGATGCCCTCGGCGAGGCAGAGTTCCAGCAGTTCCTCATCGCCGCGCGCGACGAGGCTGTAGGCGTTCTGCACGCAGGCGATGCCGGCGGGGATCGCCCGGCGCAGCACGTCGAGGGTCACCGCGCTCAGCCCGATCGCGCCGATCTTGCCTTCGTCGCGCAGGGCCGTCAGCACCGCGAGCTGGTCGTCGAGATCGACCACCTGGTCGCCCTCGGCCCGGACCCCGGGACGGGTGTCCGCGCGCCGGAGGTTCACGACCTCCAGCCGTTCGACGCCCAGGCTCTTGAGGTTGGCCTCGACGTCGGCCCGCAGTTCCTCGGGCCGCTGCGCGAGCCGGAGCGGGAGGGGCCCGTCGGGGTCGGGGGTCGCACCGACCTTGGTCACGACGAGCACGCCGTCCTCCGGGCGGATCGCCTCGCGGATGAGCCCGTTGACCAGGCCGTGGCCGTAGAACTCCGCGGTGTCGACGTGGTCGACGCCCAGTTCGACCGCGCGGCGCAGCAGCGCGACGGCGGCGGCGCGGTCGCCGCGCAGGCGTTCGAGCTGCATCGCCCCGAAGCCGACGCGGGAGACGGGACGACCGGCCAGCGTGCCGGTGCCGCCCGGTCGGGGAGCGCCACTGGCCGTCTGGGGAGACGGGGTGCCGGTGGATGCCATGGTTGTGCCCCCTCGTGAGATGATGGGAGTTAGCGGAGGAGCCTCCGCTAAGGCGAGCGTAACACTACCGGAGGTGCCTCCGCTTTGTCTCGGCCGGATCCGCCACCCACCGACGCCACGCCGGCCGACGCCGGACGCCCGGTTCGTGCCCATGCGCGGCGCAACCGCGAGAAGCTGATCGCCACCGCCAGGGCCGCCTTCGCCGCGAGCGACGGCACCGTCCCGCTCGAAGCCGTCGCCCGCGACGCCGGGGTCGGCATCGGCACGCTCTACCGCCACTTCCCCACGCGGGAGGCCCTGGTCGAGGCGGTCTACGCCGCCGAACTCGACGACGTCACCACGAGCGCCCCCGACCTGCTCGACCGGCTGCCGCCCGAGGCCGCACTCCGCGCGTGGATGGACGGATACGCGACCTTCGTCGCGCGCAAGCGCGGCCTGCTCGACACCCTCCGTACGAGCTGGGCCTCAGGACGCATCACCACACCGGCCACCCGTGACCGCATCACCGCCGCGATCGGCACGATCCTCGACGAGGGCGTCCGAACCGGCGCGTTCCGCACCGACGTCGATGCCGCGGACGTGACCGCGATGGTCTTCGGGGTGTTCCTGTCCACGGCCTCCGGCGACGCTCCCGAACGCACCGGCCGCCTGCTCGACCTCGTCGTGGACGCCCTGCGCCCGAAAGACTCCTGACGTCATCACTTCCTGAGCGAGGAGAGGATCAGCATGCCCGTGGACCGTGCGCGAAGTGTGGTGTTCGGCCAGGCCGTCGACCTGTACGAGTCGGCCAGGCCCGGCTATCCCGACCGGCTCGTCACCGAGGTGCTGGAGTACGCGCCGTCCGGTTCGGTGCTGGAGGTGGGCGCGGGCACCGGCAAGGCAACCACCGTCTTCGCCCCCCGTGTGGCCGACCTGACGTGCGTCGAGCCCGATGCCAGGATGGCGGCGGCGCTGGCGGCGAACTGCCCGGACGTCAGGGTGCAGATCGGGATGTTCGAGGACTACGTCCCCGACCGCCGCTTCGCCCTGCTGTACTCGGGCCAGGCCTGGCACTGGGTGGACCCACGACGGCGCTGGGACCTGGCCCACGCGGCGCTGGCCCCGTCCGGAGCCCTGGCGCTCTTCTGGAACCACTACCTCGTCACCGACCCCGGCCTGCGCTCCGCCCTCGCCGAGGTCGACCACCGTCACGGCATGACCAGCTCCAGCCTGCACCAGGAGGAGGCGGTCCGCAGCGAGGAGTCACAACGCCTGCTGGCCGGCGACCCCCGCTTCACCGACCTCGACGACCGTTCCTACTCGTGGACGGAGTGGTACGCCGCCGGCCGCTACCTGAACCTGGTCCGCACCATCTCCGCCTACCGCGTCCTCGACCCGGGCCTGCGGGAGCCGCTGCTGCGCGAGCTGACCCCGCTGCTGGGCGACGGCGTGCACATGACCTTCGTCACCAACCTCACCCTCGCCCGCCGAGCCGCCTGACACCGCCCGGCTTCCTCGCCTGTCCGCTTTGTGCAAAAGTGGGAGCCTGTGAACGAAGATCTCCCCGTCATCCAGTTCCAGGGCCGGACGGGCGTGCTCGACCTCGGCTGGGGGCACCCGCACCCGGACGCGCTGCCGGTCGAGGCATGGCAGGAGGCCAACCGTGCCGCCGCCGACGCCTTCGGCTGGCATTGCCTGACCTACGGCCACGCGACCGGCCCCGGCCCGCTCGTCGACTGGCTCACCGCACACCTCCGGACGCTGGAGGACGGCGGAGCCGACCCGGCCGGGCTCTTCGTCACGGCAGGCGCCTCGCACGGCCTGTCCCTGGTCGCCACCGTGCTCGCCGAACCCGGCGACGTGGTGCTCGTCGACGCGCCCACGTACCACTACGGCCTGCGCATCCTGCGCGATCGCGCGGTCGAGCTCGTCCAGGCGCCGACCGACGACGACGGCATCGACCCGGCCGCGCTGGAGTCCCTGCTGACCTCCCTGCGCCGCGCTGGACGGCGGGTGCCCCTGCTGTATCTCGTGCCCACCTTCGGCAACCCGACCGGCCGCTCCCTGCCCGGCGACCGGCGGCTCGAACTGGTCCGGGTGGCCCGGCGCACCGGCCTCGTGATCATCGAGGACGACACCTACCGCGAGATCCACTACGACGGCCCGCCGCCCGCCTCGTTGTGGCGGCTGGCGGAGGGCCGGTCGGTGGTCCGCATCGGCTCCTTCTCCAAGACCGTGGCGCCCGGACTGCGGCTGGGCTGGATCAACGCCGAACCCAGCCTCGTCCGCACGCTCTCCGAGCTGGGCTACGTCGACAGCGGCGGCGGCGTCAACCACTCCGTGGCCATGGCGATGGCCCGCTTCGGCGACTCCGGCGCCTACGACCGCCACGTCGAACGCGTCCGGCACTTCTACCGGCGCCGGCGCGACATTCTCGTGGGGGAGTTGCGGACCGCCGCCCCCACCCTGCCCGTCGAGCCACCGGCCGGCGGCTGGTTCCTCTGGCTCAAGCTCCCGGACGGGCTCCTGGCACGCGACCTGCTCCCCGTGGCGGAGCGGCACGGGGTCTCCTTCGTCGAAGGGCAGCGCTTCTACCCGAACGGGTCCGGCGGCCTCGATCACCTGCGGCTCAGCTTTTCGCTGTTGTCCCCGGACGAACTCGCCGAGGCGGGCCGCCGACTCGGCCGCGCGCTGTCAGCGGCGACACGATCGAACGGCGACTGAGCCGAGGTCGGCGAGCCTGCCAGGCGGCCTGGCCGCTCAGACCCGGCGTTCGGCAAGGCGGCATCCCGCACATCCTGAGGTTGCCGGAACGGATCACCCCACCGGCTGCGGAACCGCCCGCGAAGCCGACGGGGGAACCGACTGGGGAGCCGGCTGCCACCGGACCTCCATCCACACGGTGTCGTCGCTGTTCAGCGTCTCGACCCGCACATCAGGCGTCGCCGGGCTCGGCACCTCCACCTCACCGCAGTCCGCGACGACGCTGACCGACACCAGGTCCGCGTCGCCCATGACGGTGACCCGCGCCCGGGAGGCGGCGGTGGCGAGCACGGTGAGCACGGCCTCGGTGAGATCGCGCCGGATGGCCACGGGCAGCACGGGCCACTGACCGCGCGCGTCCAGCTCCACGACGACACCCTTACGGTCCGCGACGTCGGCACAGTGGCGCAACTCGTGCATGAGGGGATCGGCGACGGTGTCGGTCTCGGCGAACAGGCGGCGCATCCGGGCCGCCTCGATGGCACAACGCCGCTGGACCACCGGATCCTCCGGACGAAGCGACCCGTCGGCGAGCCCTTCCAGCAGCGGAACCGTGGTGACCGACAACTCCGCGAAGCGCTGCCGCCTGCGCCGGTGCGACTCCGCCACCACGGCCTCCGCGACGCGTACCTCCTCCAGCTCCCGCTGGGAGGCCACCGCCGCGGCACTGAGCCGGTCCAGCACCGACGTCACCACGGCCACGCACAAGGGAAAGCCGACCACGCCCACCGAACCCGTGGCGTACCTGGCCATGTCCGGCCAGCTCGGGTCATCGAACAGCACCAGATGCAGCAGGGCGGTGAGCTCGTGGGCGACCAGGAACCCCGCCGCATAACGCAAGGGACGGTCGAGCAGCACGACCACGCCCACCCAGTTGGCGGCGCCGAAGATCCAGTCCGGCCCGGTCGAGGTGCGCCCTTCCGGCAGGGTCGCGTACGACAGCGCGGACACGACGAGCACGACGGCGATCGCCGGCCCCGCCAACCGGCCCCATGACCGCCGCCGGACGAGCAGCACACCCTCACCGGCGAGCACGGCCGACAGCGCCACCAGCGCGACCACCTGCGCGAGGGCGGACTCGTAGACGTCCAGGTGGCTCAGCATGTTGGCCATCCCGCCGAGCCCGACCACGGTCACCACGGCGACGAGCAGCGTCGCGATGCGCAGACCGTGCCGCAGCCGGCTCCGCGCCCGCTCCTCGACGACGTCAGTCGTGATCGCCATGCCGCTCCACCCCTTCTGCGGAGATGACGGCGGCCACGCCACCGCTGCGCCCCATCCTCCCGCGCACCCCCCTCGAAGACCACGCCGGGTACCCCTGCCACAGGTCGCGCCCGTCCAGGCCCCCGAAGCGACCGACGAGCCTCGATTCGCCCCAGCGAAGTGGTGAAAGGAGACCGCATTCAAGGTCGTCCCCCCACAATGACAAAACGAGCCACCTTCTCATTCGAAAGTGACTCGCTGTCGCTGCTTATTCTGGGTGGGGCTACCAGGACTTGAACCTGGGACCTCTTCCTTATCAGGGAAGCGCTCTAACCGTCTGAGCTATAGCCCCGCTCGCACCCCGAACGCTATCGCATCCACCTCTCGGAGGCGAACCGGTTTGTTCGGGACGAGGAAAAGCTTACAGCCTTCGGCAGCCTGCTCGCGCCGTCCGGACGGGCCGGACGGCGCGGGCTCCAAGTCGTTACTCGGCCTCGCTGAAGGTCACCTCGACGCCGCCCACCAGGTCGGAGGCGATGTTGTAGATGACCGCCCCCAACGTGGACAGGGCCGTGATCAGTACGACGTTCACCGCGCCGATCAGGGCCGTGTAGCCGAGGATCCGCACGGGCTCGAACCAGGAGGCGATGTCGATCGGGATCGAGCTCTGCCCCTGCTCGCCCTTGCCGAGCTGGTTGACGAGGTCGACGATCGAGTCGAAGACGCCCAGGGCCGACAGCACGCCGTACAGGACGGCCACGGCCACGAACAGCACCACGAAGCAGACCAGGGAGACCACGAAGCTGAACTTCATGGCCGACCACGGCTCGACGCGGCGCAACACCAGGTGGGCCTTGCGCGGCAGCCGCCCCCCGGAGTTGTTCGACTTCTTCTTGTTGTTGCTGCCTGGGAGTTCGACGAGCGGCGGGGCCTCGGTGGCCAGCGACGGACGCAGGCGCACCGTGTCGTTGCCCTCCGGCTGCTGGACCCCCTGAGGCGGGACGGGCGGGCCCGGCTGTCCCGCCTCAGGGGGTCCAGCAGCCGGAGGGCAACGACACGGTGCGCC
>NZ_SSXE01000115.1 GCF_021699195.1 Nonomuraea sp. MG754425
GGGCAGGGGCGGACGCGGGGTGGCGGGCGATGCGACGCGAACGCGAGCTTCGACCCGCACCCCGACCTCCTGGCGCCGCATCGGCGAGGCGCTACACAAAAGGAGCCCGGCGCACACCCACAACGCCCAGCGCACCAACCCAGACACCCGGGCAACGCCCGACCCCACGCCCCGGGGACACGCCCTACCGAAGCATCGCGCTGGACTCCCGGATCACCAGGTCGGGCTGGAAGATGACCTGCCGGTGCCGATGCTGCTCGGGCTCGACCACCTCCTCCAGCAACAGTTCGATGGCGGTGCGCCCCAGCAACACCCGAGGCTGCCGGATCGACGACAACGGCACGGCCGCCGCCGCCGCGAAATCGATGTCGTCGTACCCGATGATGGCGAGGTCCTCGGGCACCCGTAGCCCGTGGGACGCCATGGCCTGTAAGAATCCCAGCGCCATCATGTCGTTGGCGCAGAACGCGGCCGTGGGCCGCTCCTCAGGGGGCAGGACGGCCACCCGCTCCCCGATCGCCCGCCCCTCGGCGACGGTGAGCGTGGGCCCGGTGAAGGTGAGCAGTTCGACGGTCCCGTCAGCGGCGGCGACGGCGGCGGTCACGCCCGCGTACCGGTCGGCGACCTGTTTGACGGACGGCGGCCCGCCGACGAACCCGATCCGCCGGTGCCCGCGTTCGACGAGGTGGGCGCCGGCGATCTGCCCGCCCAGCCGGTCGTCCACGGCGACGGAGCACTGCAGCCCGGTCGCCGGGCTGTCGACCAGCACGACGGGGGTGCCGCGCGCGATCAGCTCCTCCACCCAGGGGCTCTCGGTCTCGACGGGGGTGATCAGTATGCCCATCACGCGCTGCTGTTCGAGCTGGTCGAGGTGGCGGCGTTCGCGGCCGGGGTCGCCGGCGCTGTTGCACAGGACCACCATCGAGTCGTGCTCGTCGGCCACCGCCTCGGCGCCCTGGGCCACGTCCACGAAGAACGGGTTGGCGACGTCGAGCACGACGAGCCCGACCGTTCTGCTGCGGCCCACCCGCAGGTGGCGGGCCACCTCGTTGCGGACGAAGCCTAGTTTCTTGATCGCTTCGAAGACGCGTTCGCGTGTGGCGGGGGACACGATCTCGGGGCGGTTGAGGACGTTGCTCACCGTGCCCACTGAGACGCGCGCAAGCTGCGCGACCTCCTTGATGTTCCTGGTCGCCATCGATCCTCACGAGGCCGTGCTGCTGAAAGGACGGAATCCAGACTCTGGTAGAACGCAGGACTCGCTGCGTACGGCGAACCGCCGACCGCGGTTCACCGAGAACCCGGCTCATCATAGCGGCATTCAAGATTCTTTTGAATCGTCTCAAAGACTTGGCGTGGTCACGCTCCGGAACCGTCCAACGGCGTGGCGGCGCCGGACGTCATGCCGTCGAGCATCAGGCTCAGGTAGCGCCCCGGGTCGGCGGCCACCGGCGCGGGGAGCTGGTCGGGGTGGCAGGTGAAGACGGTCAGCAGGTGGATGAGGTCCTCCACGCCGACGTCGGGCCGCATCGAGCCCTCGGCCTGCGCACGCCGTACGAGGGCGTCGAACTGCTCCACCCAACTCGTCCGCACCCTCGCGAACTCGGTCCGGTTCACGAGCACCTCCTCCGGCAGCACGGCCAGCGCGGTGGACAGCGCGGCGCGGCCCGGCGCGGCGACCCAGGAGACGAAGTCGCGGATGGCGTCCCAGGCGGAGCCGGAGCCGGCGGCCGCGTCGTTCAACGCGTCGGCCATCGTGTGGACGTAGTGGTCGCCGACGGCCGCGATGAGGGTGTCGCGGTCGGGGAAGCGGCGGTAGAGGGTGCCGACCCCGACGCCGGCGCGCTTGGCGATGAGCTCCATGGGGGCGTTGACGCCGCGTTCGGCGACGATCTCGGCCGCCGCCTCGACGATCTTGCCCAGGTTCCGTCTGGCATCCGCGCGCACGTACGACCCCCAAGTGGACGATCCGATTCCGCTTAGTGTACCGTCCACACAACCGGAATCCGAGATTCCACTTAACGCGGAGGTTACCCATGATCGTGATCACCGGTGCCACCGGCTCGATCGGCCGCGCCCTCGCCGGACGCCTGCGCGGCCACGACGCGCTCGCCGTCGTCCGCCGCCCCGCCGACGACCTGGGCATCCCGTACGCGCAGGCGGACTTCGACACCCCGGCCACGATCGGCGCGCTGCTCTCCCCCGGCGACCGGCTCTTCCTCAACAGCTCGTTGTGGCCGGGGGTCATCGACGCCCAGCGGGCCGTCATCGACCTGGCGGCGCGGGCGGGCGTGGCCCAGATCGTCGCCGTCTCGGTACGCGGCGCCGCCCCGGGCGCCAGGCTCGGCATGGGCATGCACGCCCAGATCGACGCCCACCTGCGGAAGTCGGGCGTCCCGTACACGATCCTCCAGCCCAGCGGCTTCATGCAGAACCTGCCGCGCGACTTCGGCGACGGCACCATGTACGGCTCCTACGGCCCCGCCCCGGTCAACTACATCGACGCCCGCGACATCGCGGACGTGGCCGCGGCCCTGCTGACCGGGCCGGTGGGCGCGTCGAGCGAGCACGTGCTCACCGGCCCGGAGTCCCTCTCGCACGAGGAGATCGCCGAGCGGATCGGCCGGGCCGTCGGCCGCCCGGTCCGCTACGTGAACCTCCCGGCCCCGGAGATGGCCGCCCACCTGGAACGCCAGGGCATCCCCCGGCCCCACTCCGGCGACCTGGCCGCGCTCATGGCCGAGACCGGCGACGGGAGCTGGGCGCCGGTCACGACGGCGGTCGAGGACCTGACCGGCCGTCCGCCGCGCGGCCTGGCCGACTACCTCGCCGACCATGAGAGCGCCTTCGCCTGACGCCGGGCGCACCCCGCCCGCCGCAAGGGTTCACTCCGGGTCCACCACGCGCACCCGTACCGCCCTGAACAGCGCGGGCGTGTCCCGTAGCACCGCCAGCCGCGGCTCCGGCACCGCCAGGAAGGGCTCCGTCTCCAGCGCCAGCAGCGGCGCCAGCCGCCGGTCCGGCCGCAGGGCGTCCACCGCCCTGCGGTCCCCGCCGAGCACGAGCCCGTCGAGCTGCGCCAGGTGGGGCGTCAGCACCCGTACCGCGGTCTCCACCGCGTCGTCGAGCGCCTGGGCCGCCTGGTTCCTGCGCCTCCTGGCGAAGCGCTGCTGCGACCATCCGCCCGCGGCCGTACGGCCCTGCACCAGCCGCGAGCCCACCTTGGACGCCACCAGCCCGTCACCGTCGAAGACCCCGGCCGCGTACCCGCCGAGGCGGACCAGGAACACCCCGACCCGCCGCTCGCGGCCGGCGTGCGCGACGAGCCGGGTCACGTGCGGCGGCCCCGGCGGCGTCATGGGCGGGAAGGGCACGTGCAATTCGGCCAGCGCGCCGTCGGCGGCCAGCAGCCGCACCACCCGCTCGTCGCCGCTCGCGGAGAAGGGGCCGTGACGCGCGGCGAACCCGTCGATCCACGGATGCAGCCGCTCCGGCGGCACGGTGACCCACCTGCCTCCGCCCTTCGCCGGACGCGCGCTCATGCCCGAAGGCTAGCGGAGCCGGCTCCCACCGGCCCCGGGCGCGGTGCCGGCCCCGGGAACCGAAACGGAAATGTCGGTTAATTTTGTTTCGTGGGACTTCTGCTACGCCTGTGGCAGGAGCACCATCTGAACGTGTCCTCCCTGCTCACCAGCCCCATGGTGGACCTCGACACCGGGGCCGTCATCGCGCACCCCGCCGTCCTGGACGCGGGCGGCGCCCTCAGAGCCGCGCCGCTGCCCATGGTGATCGAGCTGCCGATGCGCGTGGTGCTGTCGGGCGCGGGCGCGCTCGCCCCGCTGCACGAGGCGCTGAGACGGGCGGGCCGGCATCCCCGCGAGGCGATCCTGCTGCTCACTGGAGCGTGCCAAGAACAGGACCGTCCGCTGCTCAGAGTCGGTGTCAACGGGCTGCGCACGATCGGCTACCTGCTCGGGTTCGCCGACGTCGGCACCATGGGCGCGGGGCTGGACCTGGTCACGGACTCCTCCCCGTACCTGCTGGCCCTCGACCCGGACGTGGTGGCGCGCATCCCCGGCGACCACCGCGCGGTCGCCGTGGCGCGGGCGGTGGTGACGCTGGCCCGCGGCATCGGCGCGCACGTCATGGCCCCCGGCATGGAACGCGAGGCGCAGGTGGCCACGGCCCGCGGCCTCGGCGTGCGCCTGGCGAACGGCCCGCTGCTCGCGCCCGGCCCCGACGGCCGGATCCGGGTGCCGCTGCCGGTCGCCGACGAGCCCGCCGACACCGTCATGCTCGGCCCCCGCGTCCAGGAGCTGCTGCTCCCCGCCGTGACGCTGCCGGAGGAGGCGAACGCGGAGCAGGCCGTGGCCGCCTTCGGGCACGAGCCGACGATCACCAGCGTGATCCTGGTGGACGAGTTCCAGCGCCCCAAGGGCAGCCTGGACCGCAGCCGGTTCCTGCTGTCGTTCGCGGCCCGCTACGGGCACGCCCTGCACGGCTCGAAACCGGCGCTGCGGCTGGCCGACCCGCCGCGCACGGTGCCGCGCACGACGCCGGCCATCGCCGCCATGCAGGCGGCCGGCCGGGACGCGACCCGCGTCTACGACGACCTGGTGGTCACCGACGAGCTGAACCGCTGCCTCGGCATCGTCCGCGTCTCAGACCTGATCAGGCAGGTGGCCGCGATGAGGACCTGACGCACGCCGGGGGCCGGTGTCAGGTCACCCGGCTCACCAACCCGGTGTCCAGGCTGTAGTACGCGCCGATGACGGTGGCGCTGCCGTGGAGCAGGGGGTCGGCCCGCAACCGCAGGACGGTACGCCGCACGTGGGCGTGGGCCATGGGCTCGACCCGGCCGTCCGAGACGGCGTAGGCGGGTTCGAGGGCGGCGACGACGGCAGGCAGCTCGCCGGGCAGGGTGACGCGCCCGCGTAAGGCCCTGGCGGCGGACGTGACCGAGCCGCAGCGCTGGTGCCCCAGGACGACGACGAGGCTGGCGCTCAGGTCCTGCGGGCCGTACTGGACGGCGGCGGTGACGAGGGGATCGATGGTGTGGGCGGCGGTGCGGACGACCAGCAGGTCGCCGAGCCCGACGTCGAAGATCACTTCGGGCGGGACCCGGGAGTCGATGCACGACAGGACGACCGCCCGGGGTTCCTGGGCGACGGCGACCTGCCGACGGTGTCGCGGGTCCTGGCGCGGGCGGTGGGACCGGCCCGCCGCCCAGCGCTGGTTGCCCTGCTCGAGTAAGGACCACATGTGCCTGGCGGAGCCACGCCAGGCGACCGCTTCGTTACGCACGGTTGCGATATGCCCGCCGGTCCGATGACCTAGCGGGCACACCTCACAGGCGGCAGGCGTAGATGTCGGTGACCAGGATGGCCCTTGCGCCGATGTCCCAGAGCTGATCCATCACCTGCTGGTGCCCCTTGCGCCGGACCATCGCGCGCACCGCGACCCAGCCCTCCCGGTGCAGCGGGGAGACCGTGGGGCCCTCCATGCCGGGGGTGATGTCGATGGCTTCCTCGATGCGCTCGGCGCGGATGTCGTAGTCCATCATGACGAAGTCGCGGGCGTGCACGACGCCCTGCAGCCGGCGGACGAGCTGGCCGACGCCCGGCGTCTCCGGCGCGCTCTGCCGCTTGATCAGCACGCCCTCCGACTTCATGATCGGCTCGCCGAACACCTCCAGCCCCACGTTGCGCAGCGTGGTGCCGGTCTCGACGACGTCGGCCACGGCGTCGGCCACGCCGAGCCTGATCGCGGTCTCGACCGCGCCGTCGAGCTTGATCACGCGGGCGTCCACACCCTCGTCGGAGAGGTACTTGTCGAGCAGGCCCGCGTAGGAGGTGGCGATGCGCCGCCCGTTGAGGTCGCCGACGGACGACATGGCGCCCACCGTGGTGGCCAGCCGGAACGTCGAGGCGCCGAAACCGAGCGGCATGATCTCCTCGACCGGCGCGCCGGAGTCGATGAGCATGTCCCGGCCGGTGATGCCGACGTCGAGGGTGCCCTCCCCGACGTAGACGGCGATGTCGCGGGGGCGCAGGAAGAACAGCTCGCAGCCGTTGGCGTCGTCGACGACGACGAGTTCCTTGCTGTCGCGGCGCGGCCGGTAACCGGCCTCCTTCAGCATGTCCTGGGCGGCCTCGCTGAGCGAGCCCTTGTTGGGTACTGCCAGACGCAGCATGTCTCAGGTCCTTACGTGTGTCTCGCTTCCGCTGTCTCCTGGGTGCGGGCGCCCCGCGGCGCCCTAGAGATGCTTGTAGACCTGGTCGAGGCCGATGCCCTTGGCGATCATCAGCACCTGCACGTGGTAGAGGAGCTGGGAGATCTCCTCGGCGGCCCTGTCGTCTGACTCGTACTCGGCGGCCATCCAGCTCTCGGCGGCCTCCTCGACGACCTTCTTGCCGATGGCATGGACGCCGGCGTCGAGCGCGGCCACGGTGCCCGAGCCCGCGGGCCGGGTGGCGGCTTTCTCTGACAGCTCGGCGAACAGCTCTTCGAAGGTCTTCATGGTCTCTCTCGTCGGTCGGATGACGTGCCTGTCAAGCCTAGTCTGCGTCACGGGGTGACGTGGCCCCGCGTCCGCCACGCGAGACGACGTCCGCGAGTGTTCATCCCAGCGCCTTCTTCGCCCTGGTCACCCGTTCCACGACGGGCGCCGGCCCCCCGCCCTCGTGCCCGTCGTACGGGTAGATCCTGATGTCCTTCTCCCCCGCGTAGCGCTTGTACGAGCGTGCGCCGCCAGAAGCCGCCAGAAGCCGCCAGAAGCCGTCGAAGTCGGCGGGCTCGGCCCGCTCGGGCAGGTAGGCGCGCAGTTGCGGCAGCGGCATGTCGACGAACACCTCCGCACGGGGGACGTACGGGACGAGGTGCTCGTTCACCGTGGTCGACGACCCGCCACCACGAAACGCACGACGGCCCCGCCCGCCGCACCCTCCCTGGGGAAGGCGCGGCGGGCGAGGCCGTCGATCAGGTCGTGCCCGGCCGGAGCTCAGCGCTCGTAGCGGCGGCCCGAGCCGCGGCGGAAGCCGCCGCCACCGTTGCCGCTGCCGCTGCCGGTGCCACTGCCGCGCTCGCCGGAGCGGTAGCCGTCGCGCGCCGGACGGTCGTCCGGGCGGGCGGAGCGGTCGCGGTCACCCGAGAACGGGCGGCCACGGTCGGCGGCGTACCGGCCGCCGCGGTCGTCGGAGCGGTAGCCGCCGCGGTCGTCCTGGCGGAACGGGCGGTCGTCGGAGCGGTACCCGCCCCCGCCCCCGCTCCGGCCACGGCCGTCGCGCCGCCGGTCGTCGCTGAACGTGCGCGGCTCCTGCGTGCGCCCGAACGGCCGCTCGCCCTCGGCGTGCCGGCGCGGACGGCGGTCGTCGCCGGCCGCGACCGGGCGCGCGCCGTCGTCGTGCCGGCGGCGGTCCTCGAACGGCCGGTCACCGTCGTCGTGACGGCGCGGACGGCGGTCGTCGAACGAACGCTGACCCTCCTCGTGCCGGCGCGGACGGCGCTCGCCGTCGAAGTCCCGGCGTCCGCGACGCCCCCCGCGGCGCTCGGACGAGCCGCCCTCGCGGCGCGGGCGCAGCGGCTTGCGGACGTCCGGCTCCCAGACGGGGACGGCCTCGCCGCTCGGGATGCGGGCCCCGGTCACCTCGGCGAGCCTGGGGTGACCCGGCGTGGCCTTCAGCCGGAACGGGTGGATGCCGGCGCGGCGGGTGAGCGCGTCGGTCGAGCGGCGCTCGTTGGGCAGCACCAGCGTGACGACCGTGCCCTTCTCCCCCGCGCGGGCGGTACGGCCGCCCCGGTGCAGGTAGCTCTTGTGGTCCTGCGGCGGGTCGACGTGCAGCACCAGGCTGATGTTGTCGACGTGGATGCCGCGCGCCGCGACGTCGGTGCAGACCAGCACGTTGACGGAGCCCTCACGGAACTCCGACAGGATGCGGGTGCGCTGGTTCTGGCGCTTGCCGCCGTGCAGGCCGCCCGACTTGACGCCGACGCGGGCGAGCTGCTTGCACAGCCGGTCCACGCCGTGCTGGGTGCGGACGAAGATGATGGTCCGCCCCTCACGGTTGGCGATCTCGGCGGTCACGTCGAACTTGTCGTCGCGCGTGACCTGCATCACGTGGTGCTCCATGGTGTCGACCGGCGAGGTCGCGGGCGCCACGGAGTGCGTGATCGGGTTCTTGAGGAAGCGCTGCACCAGCTTGTCGACGTCGCCGTCGAGCGTGGCCGAGAACAGCAGCCGCTGCCCGTCGGACGGGGTCTGCGCGAGCAGGTCGGTGACGACGGGGAAGAAGCCCAGGTCGCACATGTGGTCGGCCTCGTCGAGGACGGAGACCTCGACGTCGGCCAGCGAGCACTCGCCCTGCCTGATCAGGTCGCCGAGCCGGCCGGGGGTGGCGATGACGATGTCCACGCCGCGCCGCAGCGCCTCGATCTGCTTGCCCATGGACATGCCGCCGACGATGACCTTCTGGCGCAGCCCGAGGCCGCGGCCGAGAGGTTCGAGGGCGTCGTGCACCTGGAGGGCGAGCTCACGGGTCGGCACGAGGATCATCGCGCGCGGGTGGCCGGGAGCGGGCCGCACTCCGGCGATGCGGGCCATGGTGGGCAGCCCGAAGGCGAGCGTCTTGCCGGAGCCGGTCTGGCCGCGGCCGAGGACGTCGTTGCCGGCGAGCACGTCGGGGATGGTCGCACTCTGGATGGGGAAGGGGCTCTCGAAGCCCAGTTTGGTCAGCCCGTTGACGAGCGGCTTCGGCAGGCCGAGCAGCTCGAACTCGGACGGGCCCGACTCGGCGGCGGGGGTGCGCGCCCCGTCCTCCACCCCGCTGTCAGCGGTGGCGGGGGTGTCGCCGAGCGAGGGCATGACAGCGTCAAGCATGGTCACGAAAGTCGTGCCTTTCCGTCGAAGTGGCGCGTCACTTCTGCGAAAGGACGAGCCATGGTCGTGCGGCGGGAGGCCGCACCAGGTTCTAGGACACCCGCCGTCATGGGGGCGGGGTGAAGATGAAGGGGGATACACCGGGGCACCGGCCGCAGGCGGTGCGCGACGTGTGATGAGACGTCAAGTGTACCTGCGTTACCAACGCCGGGGATGTTATCGGATATTCCCCGGGATGGGATCTGGACCTTCCGAACACCATGAGTCAGGCATTCCCAACCCCTGACGTTTACCACCAGGGGTGACAAGAGGAAAGATCAGACGTTGAAGCCTAGCATACGGAGCTGCTCGCGCCCTTCGTCGGTGATCTTGTCGGGCCCCCACGGCGGCAGCCAGACCCAGTTGATCTTCACGTCGGAGACCATGCCGTCCAGCGCCGAGTGCGCCTGGTCCTCGATCACGTCGGTCAGCGGGCAGGCCGCGCTGGTCAGCGTCATGTCGATGGTGGCCACGGGCTGCCCGCCGTCGGACGGGTCGAGGTTGAGCCCGTAGATCAGGCCCAGATCGACGACGTTGATGCCGAGTTCGGGGTCGACGACGTCCTTGAGCGCCTCCATGATCTCTTCGGCGGTCGCGTCGCCGTCGTAACCGGTCGGCGTCTCGGTGGGCTTGCTCATCGCTCCGCGCTCCTCACAACAGCGTCCTTGTAGGCCATCCACGAAAGCAACGCACATTTAACGCGCGCCGGGAACTTGGCCACGCCCGCGAACGCGACCGCGTCGCCGAGGACCTCCTCGTCGGCCTCGATCTTGCCCCTGCCCTGCATCAGCCTGGTGAACTCGTCGACGACCGAGAGCGTCTCCTCCACCGTGGAGCCGGTGGTCAGCTCGTGCAGCACCGACGCGGCGGCCTGGCTGATCGAACAGCCCTGCCCCTCGTAGGACACGTCCAGGATCTTGCCGGCGTCGCCCACCTTGACCCTGAGCGTGATCTCGTCGCCGCACGTGGGGTTCACGTGGTGAACCTCGGCGTCGTACGGCTCGCGCAGCCCCCGCCCCTGCGGGTGCTTGTAGTGCTCCAGGATCAGCTCCTGGTACATCGACTCGCCGATCATGGCTATGCGAACACCTTCTGAACGTGGTGGAGACCCCGCACCAGGGCGTCGATCTCGCCCGTGGTGTTGTACAGGTAGAACGACGCCCGCGTGGTGGCGGGTATTCCGAAACGCAGGTGCAGCGGGCGCGCGCAGTGGTGCCCGACCCGTACGGCCACGCCGAAGTGGTCGTCGAGGATCTGCCCGACGTCGTGCGGGTGGATGCCCTCCAGCGTGAAGGACACCGTGGCCCCGCGCTCCTCCAGCGTATCGGGCCCGATGAGGCGCAGCCTGGGCACCTCGCGCAGGGCTTCCAGCGCGTAGGCCGTCAGCGTGCGCTCGTGCGCCTCGACGGCGTCGAGGCCGACCTCGGTCAGGTAGTCGGCCGCCGCGCCGAGCCCGATGGCCTCGACGATCGGCGGCGTGCCCGCCTCGAACTTGTGCGGGATCGGCGCGTACGTCGAGCGGTCCATCCAGACCGCCTCGATCATCTCGCCCCCGCCCAGGAACGGCGGCATGGCCTCCAGCAGTTCGCCGCGCCCCCACAACACGCCGATGCCCGACGGGCCGACCATCTTGTGGCCGGTGAAGACCACGAAGTCGGCGTCCAGCCCGGCCACGTTCACCGGGTGGTGCGGCACGGACTGGGAGGCATCGACCGCGATCAGCGCCCCGGCCTCGTGCGCCCGCGCGGCCACCGCGGCCACCGGGTTGACGGTGCCCAGGACGTTGGACTGGTGGGTGATCGAGACGATCTTGGTGCGCTCGGTGATCAGGGCGGGGTCGTAGTCGAGCCGCCCCTCGTCGGTGACGCCGAACCACTTCAGCGTCGCGCCGGTGCGCTGCGCGAGCATCTGCCACGGCACGATGTTGGAGTGGTGCTCCATCTCGGAGACGACGATCTCGTCACCGGGGCCGATCGTGAAGCGCGGATCGGTGTTGGCGGGGTTGCCGAAGGAGTAGGCGAGGAGGTTGAGCGCCTCGGAGGCGTTCTTGGTGAAGATCACCTCATCGCGGGACGGCGCCCCGATGAAGCCCGCGATCTTGTCGCGGGCGCCCTCGTAGGCGTCGGTCGACTCGGCCCCGAGCACGTGCATGGCCCGCCCGACGTTGCTGTAGTGCAACGCCAGGTGCTCCCGCATCACGTCGATGACCTGGTTGGGCTTCTGCGAGGAGTTGCCCGAGTCGAGATAGACGAGCGGTCGCCCGTCGGGCAGCTCGCGGGAGAAGATCGGGAAGTCCTTCCTGATCTTCTCCACATCGAAGCTGGTCGAAGTCATGCAGATGCCTTCGTGTACTGCTCGTAGCCCTCGGCCTCGAGCTTCTCGGCCAGTTCGGGCCCGCCCTCCTCGACGATCCGGCCGCCGGCGAACACGTGCACGTGGTCCGGCGTCACGTAGCGCAGGATGCGGGTGTAGTGGGTGATCAGCAGCACGCCGGTCTCACCCGAGGAGCGGAAGCGGTTGATGCCCTCGGACACCACGCGCAGGGCGTCGACGTCGAGGCCGGAGTCGGTCTCGTCGAGCACCGCGATCTTCGGCTTGAGCAGCTCCATCTGGAGGATCTCGTGGCGCTTCTTCTCGCCGCCGGAGAAACCCTCGTTCAGGTTGCGCTGCGCGAAGGCCGGGTCGATGGACAGCGCGTCCATCCCGCCCTTGAGGTCCTTGGCGAACTCGCGCAGCTTCGGCGCCTCGCCGCGGACGGCGGTCACGGCCGAGCGCAGGAAGTTGGAGACCGAGACGCCGGGGACCTCGACGGGGTACTGCATGGCCAGGAACAGGCCGGCGCGGGCACGCTCGTCGACCGACAGCTCCAGCAGGTCCACGCCGTCGAGCAGCACCTGGCCGCCGGTGATCGTGTACTTCGGATGACCGGCGATCGCGTAGGCGAGCGTGGACTTGCCAGAGCCGTTCGGGCCCATGATGGCGTGGGTCTGCCCGGACTTGACGGTCAGGTTGACGCCGCGCAGGATTTCTTTGTCCTCGACGGCGACCTGCAGGTCACGGATCTCAAGGGTGGACATGATGCTCAGGACTCCTTCGAGAGCGAGACGAGGACGTCGTCGCCGTCGATCTTGACTGTGTAGACGTTCACGGGTTGGGTCGCGGGCGGCCCGGTGGGCTTGCCGGTGTGGATGTCGAAGCACGAGCCGTGCAGCCAGCACTCCAGGGTGCCGTCATACACCTCTCCCTCGCTGAGCTTGACCTCGGCGTGGGAGCAGACGTCGTGCAGGGCGTAGACCTCATGCCCCTTGCGCACGAGGGCGATGGGAGTCTCCTCCGCACCGACCTCGACGCCGATGACACCCCCGTCGGGGATGTCCTCGACCTTGCACACCTTCTCGTACGGGCTCATCGGCTCAGTTCCGCCTCCAGCGCGCCCAGGACGCGCTCGCGGATCTCGTCGATCTCGATCTTCTCGATGAGCTGGCCGAGGAAGCCCCGCACGACCAGGCGGCGGGCCTCGTCGTGGGGGATGCCGCGGGCCTGGAGGTAGAAGATGTGCTCGTCGTCGAGGCGGCCGGAGGCGGAGGCGTGCCCCGCGCCGGCGACCTCGCCGGTGAGGATCTCCAGGTTGGGCACCGAGTCGGCGCGGGCGCCGTCGGTGAGGATGAGGTTGCGGTTGAGCTCGTAGGTGTCGGTGCCCTCGGCCTCGACCCTGATGATCACATCGCCGATCCACACGGCGTGCGCCGCCTCGCCCTGCAAAGCCCCGCGGTAGTCGACGTTGCTCTTGCAGTTGGGCTGCGAGTGGTCGACCAGCAGGCGGTGCTCCAGGTGCTGCCCGGCGTCGACGAAGTAGACGCCCGACATGTCGGCGTCGCCGCCCGGCGCGGTGTAGGTGACGCTGGGCGACAGGCGTACGAGGTCGCCGCCGAGCGTCACCACGAAGCTGCGGAACGTCGAGTCCTTGGCGAGCTGCGCGTGGTGGTGGGAGACGTGGACCGCGTCGTCGGCCCAGTCCTGGAGACTGACGACCTTGAGGCTGGCGCCCTCGCCGACGACGAACTCGATGTTGTCGGCGTAGACCGCGCTGCCCCTGTGGTCGAGCACGACCACGGCCTCGGCCAGCGGCTCGACCTTGACCACGATGTGGCCGTAGGCGGCGCCGCCGTTGCCGGCCGGCTCACCGGTCAGCGTCAGGACGGTGGCCTTGGACGTGACCGCCTCGCGCGGCACCGTGATCACGGTGGCCTTCTCGAAGCTGTTCCACGCCTGCGCGCTCACCCGGTCGGTCGGCATGAACGACTTGCCCACGCGGGCGTCGTCGCGGCCGACCGTCTCGACGGTGACCTCGGGGGCCGCGTCCACGTCGACGCGGACGTGGCCCACGGCTTCCGCCTTGCCGCTGTGCAGGCCCTTCAGGCGCGAGAGCGGGGTGAACCGCCACGCCTCCTCGCGCCCGGTCGGGACCTCGAAGTCGCCCAGGTCGTAGGACGCCTTCTCATGCAAGGTCGACAGGGGCTTCTCGTTCAGGCCCATCAGCCGACGGCTCCTTCCATCTGCAGCTCGATCAGCCGGTTCAGCTCGAGCGCGTACTCCATGGGCAGCTCACGCGCGATCGGCTCGACGAAGCCGCGCACGATCATCGCCATCGCCTCGTCCTCGTCCAGGCCGCGGCTCATGAGGTAGAAGAGCTGGTCCTCGCTCACCTTGGAGACCGTGGCCTCGTGGCCCATCGAGACGTCGTCCTCGCGGACGTCGACGTAGGGGTAGGTGTCGGAGCGGCTGATCTGGTCGACCAGCAGGGCGTCGCACTTGACGGTGCTGGCGCTGCCGTGGGCGCCCTCCTCGATCTGCACGAGACCGCGGTAGGAGGTACGGCCGCCGCCGCGCGCCACCGACTTGGAGATCACGGTGGAGCTGGTGTTGGGCGCGAGGTGCACCATCTTGGAGCCGGCGTCCTGGTGCTGGCCCTCACCGGCGAACGCGACGCTCAGCGTCTCGCCCTTGGCGTGCTCGCCCATGAGGTAGACGGCCGGGTACTTCATCGTGACCTTGGAACCGATGTTGCCGTCGATCCACTCCATGGTCGCGCCCTCGTAGGCGACGGCGCGCTTGGTGACCAGGTTGTAGACGTTGTTGGACCAGTTCTGGATGGTCGTGTAACGGCAGCGGGCGTTCTTCTTCACGATGATCTCGACGACCGCGCTGTGCAGCGAGTCGGAGGAGTAGATCGGCGCGGTACAGCCCTCGACGTAGTGCACGTAGCTGTTCTCGTCGACGACGATCAGAGTCCGCTCGAACTGGCCCATGTTCTCGGTGTTGATCCGGAAGTAGGCCTGCAGCGGGATCTCGACCTCGACGTTCGGCGGCACGTAGATGAACGAGCCGCCGGACCACACGGAGGTGTTGAGCGCGGCGAACTTGTTGTCGCCCACCGGGATCACCGAGCCGAAGTACTCCTTGAAGAGCTCCTCGTGCTCCTTCAGGCCCGTGTCGGTGTCGACGAAGATGACACCCTTCTCCTCGAGGTCCTCACGGATCTTGTGGTAGACGACCTCGGACTCGTACTGGGCCGCGACGCCGGCGATGAGGCGCTGCTTCTCGGCCTCGGGGATGCCGAGCTTGTCGTAGGTGTTCTTGATGTCGGCGGGCAGCTCGTCCCAGGAAGCGGCCTGCTTCTCGGTGGAGCGCACGAAGTACTTGATGTTGTCGAAGTCGATGCCGGTGAGGTCGGAACCCCAGGTGGGCAGCGGCTTCTTGGCGAACAGGCGGAGGCCCTTCAGGCGAAGGTCGAGCATCCACTCCGGCTCGTTCTTGAGCGCGGAGATGTTGCGGACGACCTCCTCGGACAGGCCACGCTTGGCCGCCGCGCCCGCGGCATCCGGGTCGGCCCAGCCGAACTTGTAATTCCCGAGGCCTTCCAGCTCCGGGCGGTCGGTGACAGTCACCTTCCGGTCTCCTTGCTCTTGTCTTTATGTGCGGAATCGGCCAATGACTGCGGGGAGACGTGCGTGGTGCACACCCCGTCGCCGTGGGCGATCGTGGCCAGGCGCTGCACCGGAGTGCCGAGCAGTTGCGCGAACGCCTCCGTCTCGGCCTCACACAACTGCGGGAACTCCGCGGCCGCGTGCGCCACCGGGCAGTGATGCTGGCAGAGCTGGTCGCCGCCCGACTTGGCCTTGCTGGCCGAGGCGGCGTACCCCTCCACCGACAGCGCCTGCGCCAGCACCTGTACGCGCTGGTCCGCGGGCACCGTCCGCATGACCGGCTCCAGCCGCTTGAGCAGGCTCGACACCTGCTCGCGGGCGAAGTCGGACACGGCTTGTCGCCCCATTCGCTGAGCCAGGAAACGCAGCGCGCTCCCGGCCAGGTCGTCGTAGGCGTGCTCGAAAGCACTGCGCCCCGCGTCGGTGATCGCGAACAGCTTGGCCGGCCGTCCGCGCCCGCGCTGTCCGCGTGGGCGGACCGTGCGAGGTTCGATCATCCCGTCGGCCAGCAGGGCGTCCAGATGGCGCCGGACGGCGGCGGGCGTGAGCCCGAGCCGCTCGCCGAGGGCCGCGGCCGCGACGGGACCATGCTCAAGAATCAGCCTGGCGACGCGGGCGCGGGTGCCGCGCTCACTGCCGGGCTCCATCGTGGGCATGTTTTTCACAACATCAGTGTGCCGTAATTCCTTCCCGGTTCACAAACGGATCTGAGCAGGGCCGGGAATGGAATTTATCACGCAGGGTAGCCTTACCTAACTTTCTTTCGGCCCAGAATCGTGAACGTCAGGGCCGAGCCGAGGAAGAGCCCGAGCATGACACAGGCCATGGGCACCGCGGTGTCGGTTCCGGCCAGCCCGACCAGCGGGGCCGCGGCGGCGCCGAGCGCGAACTGCAGCACGCCCGTCAGGGCCGAGGCGCTGCCGGCGATCTGCGCGGGCTGGGAGCCCAGCGCCAGCGCGGCGGTGCCGGGCATGACGAGCCCCTGCCCCAGCATCATGACGACCAGCCCGCTCACGATGCCCGACAGGCCCAGGTCGGCCAGCGCCGCGGTCGTCAGCAGGATCGCGCCCACGACGCCGATCCCGAGGCCCAGGCGCACCAGCAGGACGGGCGGCACCCGTCCGGACAGCCGGCCGCCGAACTGGGAGGCGGCGATCAGGGCCAGGGCGTTCATGCCGAAGATGAGGGAGTACTGCTGGGGCGTGGCGCCGTAGACGTCCTGCAGGACGAAGGGCGAGCCGGAGATGTAGCCGAACATGGCCGCGAAGGCCAGGGAGCCGGTCAGGGCGAAGCCCATGAACGTCCGGTCGCGCAGAAGCAGCCAGAACGTGCCCACGGTGTGCCTGAGCCCGCCGCTCTCGCGCTCCTCGGCGGGCAGCGTCTCACGCACGCCGGCCAGCACGGCCACCAGCAGCACCAGCCCCGCGACGCTGAGCGCCACGAACACGCCCCGCCACGACGTGAAGGCCAGCAGTTGCGCGCCGGCGATCGGGGCGAGGATCGGGGCCAGGCCGCTGACCAGCATCAGCGTGGCGAAGATGCGCGCGATGGCGGCGCCGTCGTACAGGTCGCGGACCACGGCCCGCACGATGACCAGCGCCGCGCCGCCCAGCATGCCCTGCAGCAGGCGGAAGGCGATGAGCACCGGCACCGAGGGGGCGAACGCGCACAGCAGCGAGGCCAGCATGAACCCGGCCACGCCCACGATCAGCGGCATCCGCCGCCCGCGCACGTCGCTGAGCGGGCCGGCGATCACCTGCCCGACCGACACGCCGATGAGACAGGCGGTGAGCGTGAGCTGGACCTGCGCCTCGGCGCTGAGCATCTCGGAGGTGATGGCGGGCAGGGCGGGAAGGTACATGTCGATGGACAGCGGGCCGATCGCCGACAGCGCGCCGAGGATCAGCAGCAGCGATCCCCGGCGGCTCTTCTGCCTCGGCTGGACGGCGACGGCGGGCGTGGCTACTTCGGCCACGGACATGCGTGTTCCCCTCTCCCTCGTGGGCCTGTCGGCCCCCGAGGGCCGAGACGTCCAACCCCAGTGGCGGTCCTCCTAATTCCCGGTTATCTGATATTTCACGAAATTTCGTTGAGCCGGATGACGGAGAAGGCCGCGCCCTGCGGATCGACGAGCGCCGAGAACCTGCCGAGCGGCGCGTCCATGGGAGGCACAAGCACCTGCGCCCCCGCCTCCTCCGCCGCGGCCGACGTGGCGTCGGGGTCGGCCACGGCGAAGTACGTCATCCAGAACGACCGCGTCTCGGCGGGATAGCCGGAGACCATCTCCAGCATCCCGGCCACGGCGGAGCCGCCCGCCAGCCACTCCGTGTACTTCATGCCCTGGATGTCCTGCTGGACCGGCGACCAGCCGAAGACCTGCGCGTAGAACCGCTCGGCGGTGGCGGTGTCCCGGGAGACCAGTTCGTGCCAGCAGAACGCGCCCGGCTCGCCGGCCGCCTCCGCGCCGGCCCCCTGCCAGGCGGCCGTGTACGAGCCGTCGGGAGCCAGGAAGGCGGTCAGGACGCCGTCACCGGAGCCGTGACCGGAGATCGGCGCGGCCTCCGTCACGACGGTGCCGCCCGCCCTCCTGACGCGGTCGGCGAGCGCGGCGGCGTCGTCGGTGGCGACGAAGGTGTTCCAGGACGAGGCGCGGTCCTCGCCCGTGACCGGCCCCAGACCGGCCACGCGCCTGCCCTCGTGCGTGAACACGCCGCGCCCACCGGCCTCCGGGCCCGCGACGGCCCGCCAGCCGAGCACCCGCTCGTAGAAGCGGGCCGAGGCGTCGGGGTCGGTGCTCGACAGGTCCACCCAGCACGGGAATCCGGGGTCGTACCCATCGCGTGGTGACATGGCAACCTCCTTCAGTGTGAAGCTCACCGTCAGGCTGTCACCGCCGCGCGCCGGTTTCAGGCGAACGGCCGGTCCTGACATGTCCGGATGCGGCCATGTTCACCTGCGGCCCGGACCGGCTGCCGGAGTCCCTAGACTCGTGGCCATGGATTCCCCAGCCGTCGAGATCGTCGACCTGGTCAAACGTTACGGCGCACGCACCGCCGTCGACGGCCTCACCTTCCGCGCCGAGCGCGGCGCGGTCACCGCGGTCCTCGGGCCCAACGGCGCGGGCAAGACGTCCACGGTGGAGATCTGCGAGGGGTTCCGCAAGGCCGACGGGGGCACGGTCAGGGTCCTGGGCCTGACGCCCGCGCTGCCCGAGCTGCGCGCGCGGGTGGGGATCATGCTCCAGGCGGGCGGCGTGCCACCGGCGATGCGCTGCGCCGAGTGGCTGCGGCTGGTCGCGCGCTTCTACGCGCGTCCGCTCGACTGCGGCGCGCTGCTGGAGCGGCTGGGGCTCACCGAGCACGTACGCACCCCGTACCGGCGGCTGTCGGGCGGGCAGCAGCAGCGGCTGTCGCTGGCCGCGGCCGTCGTCGGGCGGCCCGAGCTGGTCTTCCTCGACGAGCCGACGGCCGGTCTCGACCCGCAGGCCAGGCACGCCTGCTGGGAGCTGGTCGGCGAACTGCGCGCGGCCGGGGTCTCGGTGCTGCTGACCACCCATCACATGGACGAGGCCGAACGGCTGGCCGACCACGTGGTGATCATCGACAGGGGGCGCGTGGTGGCCGAGGGCAGCCCCGCCTCGCTGACCGGGGCCGAGCGGCAGCTCAGGTTCCGGGCCCGGCCGGGGCTGGCGCTGGAGGAACTGCTCAACGCGCTCCCGGCGGGCAGCGCGGCCAAGGAGTCGCCGGCCGGGCACTACATCATCGAGGGCCAGGTGGGCCCCGAGCTGCTGGCCACGGTGACCGCGTGGTGCGCGGCGGAGGGCGTCACGGCCGACGACCTGCGCATCGAGCGCCGCACCCTCGAAGACGTCTTTCTCGAGCTGACCGGCAGGGAGCTGCGATGACCGCGCTCGACTTCACCCCGGCCCCCGGCGCGGCGCCGTTCCCGCGCATGGTGCTGGCCCAGGCCGGCGCGGAGTTCCGCGCGATCCTGCGCAACGGCGAGCAACTCCTGCTGACGCTGATCATCCCGGTGCTGCTGCTGACCGGGTTCTCGCTGGCGCCGCTGATCGACGTCGGGGCCGGGCCGCGGGTCGACTTCCTCGCGCCCGGGGTGCTGGCGCTGGCGGTGATGTCCACCGCCTTCACCGGGCAGGCCATCGCCACCGGCTTCGAGCGCCGCTACGGCGTGCTCAAGCGGCTGGGCGCGACGCCGCTGTCCAGGGGCGGGCTCATGCTGGCCAAGACGGCGGCGGTCGTCGCCGTGGAGGCGGTCCAGGCGGTGATCATCGTCGCCGTGGGGCTGGCGCTGGGGTGGCGTCCGCAGGGGTCGTTCCTGAGCGCGGCGCTGCTGATCGTGCTCGGTACCGCGGCCTTCAGCGGGCTGGGGCTGCTCATGGCGGGCACCCTGCGCGCCGAGGCCACGCTGGCCGCGGCCAATCTCGTCTACCTGGTGCTGCTGGGGGCCGGCGGGGTGGTCTTCCCGCTGTCGAAGTTCCCCGTCGAGGTGCGGCCGGTGCTGGAGGCGCTGCCCATCTCGGCGCTGACCGGCGGCCTGCGCGCGGTGCTCGCCCAGGGCGCCGCCCTGCCGCTGCTGCCGATGGCGGTGCTGGCCGCGTGGGCGGTGGTGTCGCTGGGGCTGGTCTCGCGGACGTTCCGCTGGGAGTGACCGCTCCCCCGACGGCGCACCGGGAGCGGGGGCGTCACTCGGGTCGCGGGCTGGGCGGGTGCGCCACGCCGTAGCGGCGCCGGGCCAGGGCGGCCACCAGGGTCAGGGGCACGGCCGCCCCGGCCGCCAGCCCGAACAGCAGCCCGTAGCGGCCGTCCTGGGCCAGCGGTCCGGCGGCCCACGACGCGACCGCGCTGCCCACGAACAACGCGCAGGCGAAGAAGGCGATGGTGGTGCCACGCGCCTCGGGCACGACGGAGGTGGCCCAGGTCTGCAGCGACGAGTGCAGGAACGACCACCCCCCGCCCAGCAGCAGCGCGGTGACGGCCACAGCGGGCACGCTGACGTGCACGGTCACGATGGCGAACCCGGCGCTGAGCTGCGCGCCGCCCACGATCATCAGCAACGGGGCGGGCCAGCGTCCCGACAGGCGCTTGACGAGCTTGGCGAAGGCCCACAACCCCAGCCCGTACGCGGTGATGGCCAGCCCGGCCACCGCCGCGGCCAGCCCCGTGTGCTGCAGCGCGGTGGCGAGGAACGGCATCGCGCCCAGCATGATGGCCCCCTCGGTGAAGGCCAGCCCGAACACCAGCACCGCCCACCGGTGCCCGAGCACCGTCCTCAGGTTGTGCAGCATGCCCTGCCCGGCGTTCTCGTGCCGGGCGGGCTCGGGCAGCGTGCGCAGCGACAGCGCGCAGGCCAGGGCGCAGGCGGCGGGCACGGTGAAGGCCACCCGCCAGTCCACCAGCCCCGCCACGACGCCGCCCAGCCCGGTGGCCAGCGCGGTGCCGAGGGCGGCGGCGGCCATGAGGTCGGTCAGGGCGCGCTGGCGCACCGACGCGTGGACGGTGTCACCCACGTACGTCAGGCCCGTGGGGATGACCGCGCCGAAGCAGGCCCCGGTCACCACCCTGGCCACGACGAGCGCGCCCAGCGCGGGCATGAGCGCCGAGGCCGCACCGGCCAGCGCCGCGCCGTACAGGGCCCAGCGCATGACGCGGACGCGGCCGACGCGGTCCGACAGCAGCCCCCACAGCGGCTGGGTCAGCCCGTACGCCAGGTAGTAGCCGCTGGCGGCGGCGACCGCGCCCGCGAGCGAGACGTTCAGGTCGGCGGCGATGAGCACCAGCATGGGGCTGACGGCGAAACGGTCGAAGCTGCTGACGAAGCCGGACACGGACAGGGCCAGTGGCGGGCGGGTGAGGGTCGCGGGGAGCGCGGGGGCTTTCATAGCTCCATGCTTAGTTTGTCCGGATAAAAGATCCAGTCGTCAGTAGTACCACCTTAAATGGGGTTTTGTAGTGCGGGTTGAGTAGGCTCTGTGGGTTGTCCTCGCGTTCCCCGTCCGCGCGCTCCCCGCGCGTTCCCCGGCGCGCGTTTCCCCCGCGCGCGTTTCCTCTGAGGAGTTCCGTGACCGCCTTCGCCCTCGACGACCCGCTCGACCGCGGCCCCGGCCTGCCCAGGCCGGGCGGGCTGCTGCGGGCCGCGGCCGACTCGATCCCGCCCTCCGGGCTCGTGCTGCTGGCCATCTTCTCGGTGCAGATCGGGGCGGGCTTCGCCAAGGAGTTGTTCGCGGCGCTGCCGCCGAGCGCGGTGGTGTTCCTGCGCATCGCGGCCGGGGCGCTCATCATGGGGGCGCTCGTCCGGCCCAGGCTGAAAGGGCTGGCCTGGCGCGACTGGGCGGTGGGCGTCGGCTTCGGCGTGACGCTCGCCGTGATGAACCTGACCTTCTACGAGGCCCTGGCACGCCTGCCGATGGGGATCGCGGTGGCGATCGAGTTCCTCGGGCCACTGGGCGTGGCGGTGGCGGCCTCGCGGCGGCGGATCGACCTGGCCTGGGTCGGGCTGGCGGCGTCCGGCGTGGTGCTGCTCGCGCCGTGGGGCGACTCGGCCTCGGTGAGCTGGGCGGGCATCGGGTTCGCGATGGTGGCCGGGGCGTGCTGGGCCACCTACATCCTGCTGTCGGCGGCGGCCGGACGGCGCTTCCCCGGGACCAGCGGGCTGTCGTTCGCGATGATCGTCTCGGCGATCGTGATCGCGCCGATCGGCGTCACCACCGGCGGGTCCGACCTGCTGCGGCCGGAGCTGCTGCTCATCGGGCTGGGGGTGGGGCTGCTGTCGTCGGTGATCCCGTACTCGCTGGAGCTGCAGGCGCTGCGGCGCATGCCCAAGCACGTGTTCGGCATCCTGATGAGCGTGGAGCCGGCCGTGGCGGCGCTGGTCGGGGTGCTGCTGCTCAGCGAGATCCTGCACGTCCAGCAGTGGGCGGCGATCATCTGCATCGTGGCCGCCAGCCTGGGCTCGACCCGGAGCGGCCGACGGGGATGAGGGCCCGCCGCGCGCCCGTGGGATGGGGTCTCGGGCGCGCGGCGGAGGGCTCGGCTCGATGGGCGGGTGTGCCGAGCCCGTGACGGTCAGCGGAGTGCGGGTGTCCGCTTGACCAGGCTTATGCCGGAAACAACCGGCCTTTCCTGGGCCGGTTCCGAAAGGGCCGCCGGCGCTCGCGCGAGGCGTCGCCCGGCCGACCCGCAACGAGAGTACCGCCATCGGGGAGTGCGCGATCCCCGAATGTCGGAACTTGTGCTCAGTGCTCGGCCCAGATGCCGCGTACGTGGCCGATGTGCTCGGCCATGAGGTGCCCGACGGCGGCGGAGTCGCCGCTC
Source organism: Nonomuraea sp. MG754425 (assembly GCF_021699195.1). Lineage (GTDB taxonomy): Bacteria > Actinomycetota > Actinomycetes > Streptosporangiales > Streptosporangiaceae > Nonomuraea. Next base: position 22,233 of record NZ_SSXE01000115.1, read on the forward strand.
TTGAGCGCGTCGAGCAGTTGCAGGTGCTCCCTGGCCGAGTCGCTCAGGGAGCCGCGCTCGGAGAGCTGGGACAGACCGTAGAGCCGGGCCCGGTTACGCAGGTCGCGCACCACCGAGACCAGGTGGACGTTGCCGCACAGGGCCAGCAGTTCGACGTGGAAGCGCAGGTCGGCGTCCACGTACGCGAGCAGGTCGCCCCGCTCGCTGGCCGAGACGATCTCCTCGGCGATGGGCCGCAGCCGCTCGAACTCCTCCGCCCGCGAGCTGTCGGCCAGCCTGGAGACCGTGGGCACCTCGATGAGCTGGCGGATCTCGGTCAGCTCGTCGAGGTCGCGGTCGGACAGCTCGGTGACCCGGAAGCCCTTGTTGCGCACCGCCTCGACCAGGCCCTCCTTGGCCAGGTCGAGCATGGCCTCGCGGACGGGCGTGGCCGAGACGCCGAACTGGGCCGCCAGCACCGGCGCGGAGTAGACCACCCCCGGCCGCATCTCCCCGGTGATCAGCGCGGCGCGCAACGCCTGCGCGACCTGCTCGCGCAGGCTCTGCCGCTCTCCCACCATCGGCAGGTCGAGCCGGTCCTCGGCAGCCATCGGCCCATCCCCTTCTCCTCGTTGACGCCTCGTGAGCGGCCTATGTCCACGCCTCGTAGGCGGCAGCCGCGACCACGAGGTCCTCCCAAGCCATGCCGGTGCTCTTGAACACGCGCGGCCCCGGACCGGCGACCACTCGCCCGGCGATCAGGTCGGCGAGGTTACCGGCAAGATGACGAGACGTGATCGTACCCCGGCGGATCGGGACGATGACGTCACCGGCTTCCTCCAGGGCCGCCCCCCTGGCCTCGACGACCACCGTGGCCCGGGCGACGAGATCGCCGTCGAGCTCGCGGGCGCCGGGCTCGTGCGAGCCGACCGCGACGACGGTGACGCCGTCGCGGGCGAGCTTACCGGGGAACAGCGGACGCCTGGCCGTGGTGCAGCACGCGACGAGGTCGGCCGCTCCGACTGCCCGCGCCACCGGCTCCGGCAGAGCCGTCTCGCCGGGCGTTTCCTCCGGGGTCGTCAGGGCGCGCGCCGTGAGGCCGAGATCGCGGCAGCGGGCGGCCAGCAGCTCGGCGCGGTCGGCGTCGCGGCCCACGACCGTGACGTCCTGCACCGGCCGCACCGCCCGCAGCGCCAGCACGTGCCCGTACGCCTGCGGCCCGCTGCCGAACACCACCAGCCGCCGCGCGCCGGGCTCGGCCAGGTGCCGGACGGCGAGCGCGGAGACGGCGGGCGTGCGCAGCGAGGTGAGCGCGATCCCGTCCATGGCCGCCAGCGGGGCCAGGGTGTCGCCGTCGAACAGCAGGTACGTCCCCTGGATCCGGGGCAGCCCCCGCTCCGGGTTGCCCGGCGCGATGCTGACCGCCTTGACCCCCGCGTACCGGCGGGTGGCGGCGGGCATGAGCAGGAGCTGACCGGCGGGCAGGTCCACGACGGGCCGGTGCGGCGTGGCCTCGGGGTCGAGACCGGCCCGCAGCGCCTCCTCCAGGACCGCCACGGCCCGGCCCATCGGCACCAGCCGCTCGACCGTGGCGGCGTCGAGGTAGGGCAGCGCGCTCATCGCAGCGTGAACCCGGTCGGGAACGGGTCGCCCGGGTCGAGCTCGAAGGCGTGTCTCCCGGTCCGGTACGCCATGCCGTCGATCTCCACGATCACTCCCTCGCCTGTCTTCTCGCTCACCCGGGCGGTGAACACGCTGCCCACGATGCTCTCGTGGACCAGCTCGGCGACCCCGCCCGCGTCGTGCAGCAGCGCCATCCGGGCGGCGGTGCCGGAGCCGCACGGCGAGCGGTCCACCTCGCCGTCGGCGAACACGGTGACGTTGCGCTGCCGCGTGACGCCGTCCGCGGCGGGCAGCTCGTCGTAGAAGATCACGCCGTAGACGCCGGACAGCCGCTCGTCGGAGGGGTGCCGGGCGGCGGGATGACCGGCCAGCCCGGCCTTGACGCGGCGGGCGTGGCCGATGAGCGCGGGCAGGTGCCCCGGCTCGACCGACAGCCCGACGGCCGCGGCCGGCAGCGCGGCGTAGATGGCGCCGCCGTAGGAGACATCCACGCGCACGCCCGCCACGTCCACGTCACAGGCGATCACGTACGAGGGCACGTTCACGAAGGTCACGCCTTCGACGCGCCCGCCGGAGCAGCGCACGCGGGCGGTGACGCGGCCGGAGGGCACGTCCACGGCCACGTCCGTCACCCCGTCCGGGACGGCCTCGACCAGCCCTTCGCGTACGGCGTGCACGCCCAGCGCGATCGTGCCGTGCCCGCAGGCGGTGGAGAAGCCGTCCTTGTGCCAGAACAGCGCGCCGAACCGGGCGCCGGGATCGTCCGGCGGGACGAGGAAACAGCCGTACATGTCGGCGTGCCCGCGTGGCTCGTGGCAGAGCAGCCGCCGCACGTCGTCCAGCTCGGCCATCGCGGTGGCGCGGCGGTCCAGCACGGTGGCGCCGGGGATCTCGGGCACGCCGCCCGTCACGATCCGGAACGGCTCCCCGGCGGTGTGGTAGTCGACCGTGGTGATCATCAGAGCTCGAACCCGGCGGGGAACGGGTCGCGCGGGTCGAGGAAGTACTGGGCGGTGCCGGTGATCCAGGCCCGGCCGGTGATGGACGGCACCACCGCGGGCGTCCCGCCCACCGTCGTCTCCTCCAGCAGCCGCCCGATGAATCGGGTGCCGATGAACGACTCGTTCACGAACTCCCGCCCCAGCGGCAGCTCGCCGCGGGCGTGCAACTGGGCCATGCGGGCGCTGGTGCCGGTGCCGCAGGGCGAGCGGTCGAACCAGCCCGGGTGGATGGCCATGGCGTGCCGCGAGTGACGGGCGTCGGACCCGGGGGCGGCGAAGTAGACGTGGTGGCAGCCGCGGATGCGGGAGTCCTCGCGGTGCACGGGCTCGTCGGCGGCGTTGATGGCCTCCATGGTGGCCAGGCCGGCCGCGATGATCTCGTTCTTGGCCTTGCGGTCGAAGGGCAGGCCGTAGCGGTCGAGGTCGACGACGGCGTAGAAGTTGCCGCCGTAGGCGAGGTCGTACGGGATCGTGCCGAAGCCCGGCACGCTCACCGAGGCGTCCAGGCGGTCGCTGTAGGAGGGCACGTTGCGCAACGTCACGGCCATGGCCATGCCGTCCTCGACGGCGACGTCCACCTCGACGAGCCCGGCGGGCACCTCCAGGCGCACGGTGGTGACCGGCTCGACCACCTCGACCATGCCGGTCTCGACCAGCACGGTGGCCACGCCGATCGTGCCGTGCCCGCACATCGGCAGCAGCCCGGACACCTCGATGAACAGCACGCCGTAGTCGGCGTCCGGCCTGGTCGGCGGCTGGAGGATGGCGCCGCTCATGGCCGAGTGGCCGCGCGGCTCGGTCATCAGCAGGGTGCGGATGTGGTCGAGGTGGTCGCGGAAGTACACGCGCCGCTCGGCCATGCTCGCGCCCGGGATCACGCCGATGCCGCCGGTGATGACGCGCGTCGGCATGCCCTCGGTGTGGGAGTCGACGGCGTGGAAAACGCGCCTGGTCCTCATCGCAGTCCTTCCGCCAGTGCCTTCTCGGTCGCCGCACGGACCGCGACGGCCTGCTCGTCCGTCAGCGGCTGCCGCGGCTGCCTGCAGGGGCCGCCGTGCCGGCCGGCCAGGTCCATCGACAGCTTGATGGCCTGGACGAACTCGGTCTTGGAGTCCCAGCGCAGCAGCGGGTGCAGCGTACGGTACAGCGGGAGCGCGCTGTCCATGTCACCGGCCAGCGCCGCGCGGTAGAGGGCGGAGCTGGCGGCGGGCAGCGCGTTCGGGTAGCCGGCGATCCAGCCGGCCGCCCCGGCCACCGCCAGTTCCAGGAGCACGTCGTCGGAGCCGATCAGCAGGTCGAGACCGGGTGCGAGCTCGGCGATCTCGTACGCCCTGCGCACGTCCCCGCTGAACTCCTTGATCGCGACGATCAGCCCCTCCTCGTACAGCCTGGCCAGCAGCGCGGGAGTCAGGTCCACCTTGGTGTCATAGGGGTTGTTGTACGCCACGACCGGCACGCCCGCCTTGGCGACCTCCCGGTAGTGCGCGACGACCGACCGCTCGTCGGCCCGGTAGGCGTTGGGCGGCAGCAGCAGGACCGAGCCGCAGCCCGCCTCGCCCGCCTGCTCGGCCCAGCGGCGCGACTCGGCCGCGCCGTACGCGCCCGCCCCGGCCATCACGTTGCCGCCGCCGACGGCCTCGACGGCGGTCTCGATCACCTTGACGCGCTCCTCGGCGGTGAGTGTCTGGTACTCGCCGAGCGAGCCGTTCGGCACGACGCCGTCACAGCCGTTGGCGACCAGCCAGCGGCAGTGCGCGGCGAAGCCGTCGTAGTCGACCGACAGGTCCGCGCGCAGGGGCAGCGCGGTGGCGACCATGACGCCGTGCCAGGGCTTGCTGCGGTTGTCCATGGGGAGCTCCTCCAGGGGGGTCAGTGAGCGGGGTGGTCGTCGTGCGGCTCGCCGGGGGCGGCCCCGGCGGTGGCGTCGGCGGTGGCGTCGGCGTCGGCGGTGGGCTCGGGGGTCGCGAGTGAGGCCAGGGCGCCGAGTGTGACGGGCTGGGCGATCGGGCGGCGGGGCGGCTGCGGCTGCGGCTCTCCCGCCAGGCAGGAGACGGCGTAGCCGCAGACGCGGCCCTGGCACCAGCCCATGCCGGGGCGGGCCAGCAGCTTGACGGAGCGGGCGTCGGTGGCGCCGAGCGACCGCGCCTCGCGCAGCCGGGCCAGCGGCACCTCCTCGCACCGGCACACGAGGGTGTCGTCGCGCAACCAGCCCTGCCAGCCGGGCTGGACGGGGTAGGCGCGCTGCAGCGCCTCCCCGAACGCCCGCCAGCGCTGGTGCCGCCGCGCGAACACCCCGGGCACGACCGCCGTGTCTCCGGGAGGCGGGGTGGCGGTGGAGGTGCGCGTGGTGCGCGTGGTGCTCGTGACGAGGGTCGGGCGGGCGTCGGCGACGACGGCGCGGCCGGCGAGGCGGCCCTCCAGCTCGGCCAGCCGCCAGCCGCCCACGCCCACCGGCTCGCCGGCCGCCCACACCCCGGGCACGGTGGTGCGCAGGGTGGCGTCCACGCGCAGCACCGGGCTGCCGTCCACGTCGGGCCGGGTCGCGCAGCCGAGCTGGGTCCCCAGCTCGACCTGCGGCACGAACCCGTATCCGACGGCGACGGCGTCGCACTCGACGACGCGGGTGGACAGAACGTTCCAGTCCTTGTCGAGGCGGGCGACGGTGACGGCCTCCACCTCGTGCTCCCCGTGGGCGGCCACCACGGCCTGACGCGTCCGGTACGGCACCCGGTGCCGCGCCAGCGCCGCCGCGTACCCGGCCGCCTCACCGGCCTTGCCGAGCGCCAGCAGCGGATGCCGGGCCAGCCCGAGCCCGCCGTTGGCCTCGTACACGCCGAGCACCCGGACCCCCGCCTCGGCCAGCCCCGTGGCGACGGGCAGCAGGAACGGCCCGGTGCCGGACACCACGATCCGCCGCCCGGCCGGTACGCCGCCGCCCTTGAGCAGCGCCTGCGCGCCGCCGGCGGTGAGCACCCCGGGCAGGTCCCAGCCGGGGAACGGCAGCGGCCGGTCGTGCGCGCCGGTCGCGATCAGCAGCCGCCGCGTCCGCAGCACCACCGCCCGCTCCCCGAGCGCCCCGGTGGGCGCCCCGCCGATCACAGCAGCCCCGGCCACAGCAGTCCCGGTCACAGCGGCGGCCCGGGTCGCGCAGTGCACCAGCAGGTCGCCGTCCGGTTCGCGGGACACGCTCCACACCTGGTGCCGCAGCAGCACCTCGGCCCGCGTGCCGAGCGCCCCGGCCTGCCGCAGGAAGCGGTCGAGCGCGGGCGCGTGCCCGGGGTGCTGCCCGGCGTCCTGGGTGTGCCGGAAGTACTGGCCGCCGAGCCGCAGGCCGGAGTCCACGAGCGCCACCCGCAGCCCGGCCAGGGCGGCCGTGAGCGCGCCCGCCACCCCGGCGGGACCGCCGCCGACCACCACGAGGTCGTACGTCATGCCGTCGTCACCTCGTCCCCGGGCTGGGCCTCCAGCAGGCAGGCCCGCTCGGGAGGCCGTCCGTTGACCGAGATCAGGCAATCGAAGCAGACCCCGATGCCGCAGAACAGCCCGCGCGGACGTCCGCCGAACCGGGTGGTGCGCCACGCGCGCACCCCGGCCGCGTGCAGGGCCGCGCCGATGGTCTGCCCCGGCGTGACCGGCACGGGACGTCCGTCGACGGTGATGTGGAAACTCACGCGGCCTCCTCGGCGAACCGGTCGGGACGGAAGGGCAGCAGGTCGAGGTCGGGCCGCCGGCCGGCGAGGAGCTGGGCGAGCAGGTGCCCGGTCGCGGGGGCGAGCCCGATGCCGGCCCCTTCGTGCCCGCAGGCGTGGTAGAGCCCCCGCACGCGCGGGTCGGCCCCGATGACGGGCAGGTGATCGGGGCAGTACGGCCGAAACCCGCAGTACGACCGGATGGCCCGCACGTCGCGCAGCGCCGGGAACAGGGCGACCGCCTGCTCGGCCAGCCGCGCCAGCACCGGCACGGACGTCGTCCGGTCGAAGCCGACGCGCTCCCTGCTGGCCCCGATGAGCACGGTGCCGGCCGGCGTACCCTCGACGACGGCCGAGGTCTCCAGCCCGGCGGAGTCGCTGGCCACGTTCGTCACGTAGGCGGCGGTGTAGACCTTGTGCCTGATCAGCGGCTCGCGCAGCGGCTCGGTGACGAGGATGAAGCCGCGCCGGGGCAGCACCGGCAGGCGCACCCCCGCCATCGCGGCGACCTCGCCGCCCCAGGTGCCGGCCGCGTTGACGACCGCGTCGCCGAGGACGTCGCCCTGCGAGGTGCGCACGCCGGTCAGGCGGTCGCCGGAGCGGATGAACCCGGTCACGGTGACGCCGAGCCGCAGCCGCAGCGTGCCGTGCCCGTAGCTGTCCGCGCCGTGCCTGAGCAGGGCGGCGGCGGCGAGCATGGGCTGCACCTGGGCGTCCTGCGGGTAGAACACGCCGCCCGCGAGGTCGTCGGCCAGGTGCGGCTCGTAGTCGCGCAGGCCGGTGGCGGGCACGAGGGTGTGCTCGAGGTCCTGCTTGCCGGCCAGTTCGGTGAGCTGCCGCCGGACGTCGTCGGTCTCGGCGACGACGAGCCCGCCCTTGGCCTCGAACTCGAAGCCGCCGAGTTCGGCCAGCGAGCGCCACAGCCGGTTCGACAGCACGGCCAGTTCCAGCTCGGGCCCCGGCTCCTTGTCGGACACCAGCACGTTCCCCTCGCCCGAGCCCGTGGTGCCGCCGGCCACGGGGCCACGGTCGATCACGGTCACGTCGAGGCCCGCGCGCGCGGCGTAATAGGCGCAGGCGGCCCCCACGACTCCGGCGCCGACCACGATCACGTCGGACATCACCACCTCCTCTCAGTAATATGTCACATACCTTGGGGCCTTGAGAAGCCCGTTCCCGATGACGGGACCGGCCGGTCCGGCCCCTACCATCGATGACGTGAAGCTACCCGCCGGCAGCGGCAACCTCCTCGTGCGTCTCCTGCACTCCTTCTGGACGCCGACCACGCGGTCGATGCGCGGCTGGGCGCTGGCGTCCGTGGTGGTCAACGCGGGCATCACGGTCACCGGCGCGGGCGTGCGCGTCACCGCCTCCGGGCTCGGCTGCCCGACCTGGCCGAGGTGCACGCCCGACAGCTTCATCCCGGTCGCGCACCCCGAGGTCTCGCCGCTCAACATGGCCGTCGAGTTCGGCAACCGGCTGCTGACGTTCCTGGTGCTGGCGGTCGGCGTGGCGTGCGTGCTGGCCGCGCTGCGGATGGCGCCGCGCCGGGTCCCGCTGGTGCGCCTGGCCTGGTTGCAGCCGGCCGGGATCGTCGCCCAGGCGCTGTGGGGCGGGCTGGTGGTCAACACGATGCTCAACCCGTTCACCGTCGGCGTGCACTACCTCATCTCCAGTGGCCTGATCGCCGCCTGCTGGGTGCTGTACGCGCGGGCCGGCGAGGGCGACGGGCCGGTGCGCAAGGTCACCCACCGCGACGTGCGCCGGCTCGGCCACGCGCTGGTGGCGGCCGTGTTCGTGCTGCTGGTGGCCGGGGTCGTGGTCAGCGGCACCGGGCCGCACTCGGGCGACGAGATGGCCTCGCGCTTCGACCTCGACATCGAGACCGTGGCCCGGCTGCACGCCGACATCGCCTACGTGGTGGTGGGGCTGACGTTCGGCCTGCTGTTCGCCCTGCACGTGACGAACGCGCCGCGCCGGGCCAGGCGGGCGGCGCTGGCGCTGTTCGGGGTGGAGCTGCTGCAGGGCGTGATCGGCTACACCCAGTGGTTCCTGGCCGTGCCGGCGCTGCTGGTGCTGCTGCACGTCCTGGGCTCGACCCTGGTCTGGATCGCCGCGCTGCGGGTCGCCACCTCGCTGCGCGGCGATCCAGACCAGGGTCGAGCCCAGGA
>NZ_SSXE01000116.1 GCF_021699195.1 Nonomuraea sp. MG754425
GGCCGTGTTCGTCCACCCGCGCGCCATGGGGCAGAACCCCGACCCGAGCCTCGTCCGTCAGTCCACCGGCGAACTGCTCCGCCTCGCCCGGGACGCCGGCGTGTCCAAGGCGGTGGTGATGTCGGCCCTGAACGTCGATCACCCGCTCGACCAGCAGCCCTCCCGGTTGCGCGGGGAATACAACAAGGAGGTGGAAGCCGCGACCGAGGAGTCCGGCCTGCCGTGGACGGCGATCCGGCCCGGCTGGTTCGCCACCAACGCGATCTCCTCCTGGGGCACGCAGATCCGCCACGGCGACGTGGTGCGCAGCGCCTACGGCGACACCGCGTGGGCCCCCCTGCACGAACGCGACATCGCCGCCGTGGCGGCGCACGCCCTGCTCCATGACGACCTGATCGGCCACAAACCCGTCCTCACCGGACCCGAGATCATGACCCAGGGCCAGATGATCGACGCCATCGGCAAAGCCATCGGCCGGCCGCTGCGCTTCGAAGAGGTCCCCCACGAAGCCGCCCGCGAGGCCATGGCCAGAGGAGGGCTCCCGGTACCCCTCATCGACGCCTTCCTCACCATGCAGGCCGCCTCCTACCTCCAGGCGGGACTGATCTCCGACGCAACCGAGAACATCCTCGGCCGCCCCGGACTCACCTTCGCGCAGTGGGCCACCGAACAGGCCGCCGCCTTCGCCACCTGACCTGCCGCGCCATGACAGCCACCGGCTCCCGGCATGTCGATCGAACGGCCGGCCGGGAGCCGGCGACCCGGCCCGACCCGACCACGGCGCCTTGCTCCCCGGTGTTCAGTGTTTGCGTGCCGTGACCATCGCGAAGGACAGGAACTCGCCCTGGTCGGCCTCCAGCATCTCGACGACCTGCCGGTTGACGTTGTCTTGGCCGGGAGAGCGCTCCAGACAGGCACGGGCCCACAGCAGCCAATCGTGCCAGCCGCGCTCCTGCAACCGCGCCGAGGTCACGGTGACGAGCTCGGTGACCTCCCACTGGAAGCGCCACCACTCGGGAGTGTGCCAGGCGATGGCCTCCCAGCCCACGACCGCCTTGATGTGCGGTGGGATGGCTCCGAGCGCCCGGATCTCCCGCGTCATGCCGGGTGTGGCGACGCCGAGCTGTCCGCCGGGCCTGAGGAAACGGACAAGGTAGGCGAGGTAGCCGTCGGCGGTGCCGAAGTACTCATAGGAGTCGATGCTGACGATCGCGTCGAATGACCCCGGCTCGAACGGCAACGCGTGCGCCTCGGCGTTGACCGCCTCGACCAGGTCGGCCACCCCCGCCTCGGAGAAGACCTCCGCCGCCGCCCGCGCGTCCACCCACAGATCGGCCGCCACCACCTCCACCTTGAACTCCCTGGCGAGGAACACCGAGGTCGCGCCACGCCCGGAGCCCAGGTCGAGCACCCTCATGCCCGGCCGCAGCTCCAGATCGCGCGCCAGGTCCTCCAGCAGCCACAGCGGGTTCGGCCCCATGTCGAGGTCCAGCAGCCAGCCGGGGTCGTAGCGGGAGGAACGGGGATATTCGGCCGGACGGACGAGATCATCGGCAGCGCTCACAGTGCGGCATCCCACCACGCCGCTCCCCGCACCGGCAAGCCTATTTCCGGCGACTCCTGGAGGATGTCGAGGGCCTGGCGTCGTGCGGTAGCCGGCCGGTTCCAGCCACGGCTGGTGACTGGCACGGCGAGACGGAGGTGACGCTCGTCCAGCCCCTGACGAAGTCCTCAGAGCCAGGCGTGGTGCCGACGCCGGGCGACCAGACGTACGTCATCGACGTCGGCACCGGGCAGGTCACGGAGCTGAAAAGCTCCACGTACCGAGGCTGGGCCGGAGACATCTCCCCACCAGGCTTTTGAGCCGGCGCCAGTGAAGACGGCCGCACGCTGGCATGACCTCGCGGCGACCTCTCGAACGAGCCCATTCACTTCCATGATGCGGTGCGGTCCACAGGCGTGCCCATGAGGGACAACTCCGCCTGCGCCCTGACCGGATGTCACACTCCGGCGACCGAAGCACTCATAGAAAGGTCCAACGAGGCCGAGTCCCGAAGTGAACCTCGAGGAGAATCTCATGATCGCACTTGCAGTACCCGGCGCCGGGCCGCCCTGTGAGCCACGAAGTGCTTCGCATCCAACCGTTCCACCATGGCATGGCAATCGAAAGGATATTCGTGCGCACCTATAAGCTGGCGACTTCCCTGGTCGGCACGGTCGTGGCCGCCGCCACGTTGGTGACGGGGGCCACCCCGGCCAGCGCGACCGGCCCCTGCGGCAGCAGCTACAACCGGGTCGGTGTCTACAACATCGGCGTCGACAAGTACGGGTACCGCACGGGCGTCCTGGAGGTGTACTACAGCTCCAGCACCGGCAAGAACTGCGCCCTCACCTACGGCGACGGGCCCTACGCCAACACCACGAGCTGGAAGGGCGTCATCATCTCAAGAGCCGATGGCAGCGGAAGAGACAGCGACGCCGGCGAATACCAGTACTACGCCGGCCCGGTGTACGTCTCGGCGCCTGGCCAGTGCATCGACGTAGAGGGAGTCTCACCGGCATGGACGGTCACCACGCTGAACGACGTGCACTGCGGCTGATCCTCTTCTGAACAGGCCGGACGCCCCCGATAGGACGCGCCAGGCGCCACGACAGAAGCGTAACGTGACGAAGGTCGCCGTGCACATCCACGCCGTACACCGAACATGAAAGAACGCCCGTCGTGCTGGGCCGCGACGGGCCTCGTCCAGAAGTTGGGGTCTACCGGACCACTTGTCGGCAGTGCAGTCGGTCAGGCAGACCGACTGCACTGCCTCGTCGGGTCGGTGTCTCACCGATCGTGGATACCTGTCGGCGTACGGGATCTTGCGAGTCCGGTGGTTGGGTCGTTGTCGGGGTGCATGGTAGGTCGTTGACGCATCCGGTATGACTCGCCTTCGACGATGAGGACGTGCGCGACCGAGACCAGCCGATCGACGGCGGACTGGGCGAGCAGCGGGTCGGCCATCATGGCCAGCCAGTGGCCGGGCGCGCGGTTGGAGGTCACGACGGTGGCGGCCTCGCGGTGGCGTTCCACGATGAGCTCGTAGAAGTCGGCCGTTTCGATCTGGTCCAGGCCCTTGAGGGCGAAGTCGTCGATGATGAGCAGCTGCACGTGGGTCAGGCGGCGCATCTCGGTCTCGATGCTGTTGCCGGCAGGTTGGCGGCGCGGGCGCGTAGCGCGGCCGAGCCGGTCTCCCGGCGCGTGACCTCATCGGCCAGCACCAGTTCCAGGAAGTCGGCGTGGGCCCGGTGCTGCTGCTTGGCCAGGGCGAGGCGTTCGGGCAGGGTGTCGAGCATCTTGCCGAGTTTGAGCGCCCGCAGGGTGGCCTTGAGGTCGCCGCTGATCGGATCACGGACACGGCTGCCCGTCGTGCCGGTCATGAGGATCGCTCCGGTACGTCGCTGGAGCCCAGGAGCGTCAGGCGAGCGCGGTGGACTGGGTTGAACTCGGCGGGGTCGCGGGTAAAGCGACCCGCTCCGGCCGCTGCCGGGCGTGGCGGCGGGATCGGGACGTGCTCGGTGCCTGCCGCGAGCATCGCTGAGATCTTCGACACCGACAGCACGTCCCGCTCCAATGCCTTGCCGCAGGCCGCCTCGACCGGTCCGGCGCCGTAGCGGCGTACCAAGCCGAGCAGCCGGTAGACCTGCCGCATCCAGGTCTTAGGCAGGCTGTCGTCGAAGTGCCGCTCGGCATAGATCCCGATGTTGGGGCCCGCCCGACGGGCGGCGCGGACCAGCGCGTCGATGTCACGCATCGCATAAGCGGCCCGCTGATTGGGCAGGTTGGCCCGGTCGGTGCTGCGCCCACCGGCGCTCTGCCGCGGGTGCGTCTTGACCAACCGACCGCCGTCGAACAGCGCGCCGTCGGCGCGGGCCAGCAGGTGCCGGCCGATGTATTCACCGGGCACCGAGTCCAACGCCTTGCCGATCTCGACGTGGAAGCGCCGCGCGACCAGATCACCACCCGTGAGCATTCCGACTTCGTGCACCTGCGTCTGCGTGCCGAGGTCGTCGGCCGGCTCGTCCGCGGCCACGCCACCGTCTGAGCGCCTCGCAGAACCGGGTCAGCGGCGGGAGATTTCGATCCAGGCCCGCCAGGTCGCCCGGTCGTCGAGATGGTGAAGCAGGTAGTGGGCGAGGTCGGCGCGCGGCAGTGACCGGGTGCGTGGCAGGTGCTCGTTGACGGTCGTCAGGTATCGCCCGGTGAAGGGCGCGTCGGTGAGCCTCGGTGGCCGGACGACGGTCCAGTCGAGGTCGCTGGCCGTGATGATGCGCTCCATCTCGGCCATGTCGGCGTACATGTGCCGGTACAGCGGGCGGATCACCCGGCCGATCAGCAGGCGCTGACCCAGCGGCGCGGCGGGCGACAGGTCGAGGCTGGCGGACGTCACGCAGGCCAGCCGGCGCACCTCGCAGTCCTGCATGGCCGCGACGATGGCGGCCATGCCCTGCGAGTAGACGGTCGTGGGACGCCGGTGCGCGCTGCCCAGGCACGACAGCACGGCGTCGTGCCCCGCCAGGGCCTGCCGCCACTCGCCGGGTTCCAGCACGTCACCGCGCAGGGCCGTCAGGTGGGGATGGCCGGACAGGGATCGCGGCGTGCGGGCGACGGCGGTGACCCGGTGACCCGCCTCGAGGGCCTGGGCGAGCAGGTGAGCGCCGGTGCCGCCGCTCGCGCCGAAGACGAACAGCCTCACGCGTCGGCCCGCCGCCGCCGGGCCGAGGCGAGGAAGGCCGCCACGGCGAGGATCGCGAGGGTGAGCACGGCCATGAACAACTGGCCGTGCAGGCCGAGGACGAACTGCGTCTCGTTCGCGAACTCGGGGTCGTAGCTGGCGGTGCCGGGGAACAGCAGCGCCGGGAACATGCTCGCCCACGGCACGGCGAGCACGCCCGCCGCCCACAGCAGGCGCGAGTGCGCGTCACCGCGGCGGACGGCCAGCAGGGCCAGCGCGAGCAGGCCGAGCGCCAGGGACGTGACGATGTACTGCGCGTCGTGGAACTTGGCGTGGGGGGACCAGGCCGGGTTGAACAAGTGCTCGTGGGCCGTGTCGGGCACGATCACGTCGAACACGAGGGCTCCCAGGGCGGTCTCGACGGCCATCAGAGCGACGAGAACCCTGGACAGGGTCCAGTGCCGGTTCATGCACACCTCCAGAATAGCTGTAGTCACTACATAACTATAGTAACTACAGAGATAACTTCAACCCAGAGATGGACGGACGCCAAATGTGTAGCCGCCGACCCCTACGCTTGGCCCATGAGCGAGACGACGACCCGGCGCGACCGCAAGAAGCAGCAGACCCGGCAGGCCGTCGGCGCGGCGGCGATGCGGCTCTTCCTCGACCGCGGCTTCGACTCGGTCACGATCGCCGACGTCGCCCGCGAGGCCGACGTGGCCGTCCAGACGGTCTTCAACCACTTCCCGTCGAAGGAGCACCTCTTCTTCCAGGAACGCGACAGCTACGTCTCGTCGCCGAGCACAGCCATCAGGGAAAGTGGCGCGGACGAACCGATCGCGCGGGCCCTGGCCCGCGGCTACCTGCGACTGCTCGGCGACTACCACGTCGCCGGCCTGCTCGTGCACAGCGTCGACTACCAGCGGACCCTGGACGCCAGCCCTGCGCTGCGCACCAGAGAACTGGAACTGCGCCAGGAACGCGAGGACCTGCTCGCCGCCACCCTGGCCGAGACCGCACCACCACTGGGCGAAGGGCTTCGGCCACGGCTCATGGCGGCCTTCGCCTCAGCCGTCGATCGGGTGCTGGACGCCGAGCTCAGACGCCGGCTGCTCGCCGGCGAGCCGGCCGGGCAGGTCCAGGACTCGGTGCGGCCGATGGTCGCCGAGTTGTTCGACGCCGCCGAGAACGCCTGCCGCGACGTGCGCGAGAGGATGTGAAAGGCCGTTTTGCAGGCCCGTGATGAGCGGGTACCGCCTGGCCGGACGGCGGGCGGCACCCGTAAGGAACGCCTTTAGACCGGGGTGTGCATGTGCCGGGTCAGGGCGTGCTCCACCAAGGTGATGAGGGTGGCTACGGCCTTGCCGCGGACGCGGGCGGACTCGTGGCCTTCCAGGGTGCAGTCGCGGATGTACTCGCGTTCCATCCCCGACAGCGCGGCCAGCACGGTGAACACCACGCCCGAGGGTTCGTGGGAGCCCCAACAGCTCGCCGGTGAGGAACTCCAACTTGATGCCGACCGCCTTCAGTTGCTCGGCCAGGGCGGCCATGTCCAGGCCGCAGCCGAGCCGTTTGTGCTCGTGCACCACGAGTGTGACCGCGCCGTGCCCGCCGCGCGCAGTTCCCGGGCCAGGTTGACGGCCTGTAGCTGGTCCGACGTCCCGACGGGCTCCAGCGCCCGCCGCACGGCGGAGTCCGAGGGTGGGGTGCCGAAGAGCTGCTCCTGGTGGGCGAGCACCACGTCTCGATCCCAGGCCGGCGAGCGGCCCAGCCGGGCGAACACCGCGCCCAGCGCTCCGGTTAACCCCGTCTGATCAGCGCATTTGCCCACTCGGACAGACAAGCGGCGGTCCCATGCCGTAGCGTTCACCCGAAAGGTGTATCCGTTCTCTGCGATTTCGTGATCTAGGCAATCCGATCATCGCAAGTCGGCTGAATTGCCGAGGTTGATGTCTCATCCGGTTAGCTTCCGGGGTCGCTCCAGTTGTGGGCCGTGGCAGCCGAGGGGCCGGAGGCTGATGTAGGGCCGCATCAAATTTGGCAAGCCGTGAGCATCAGCGGGGTCCTGACTCCATACCGACAGCTCGCCTCGGCGAGAAAAGCGGCCGACCATCCCAGAGCATCCAACGACCACTCGGCGAGGGTGCCGTGAAATGTTGCCCTGTGGTGAGCGGACCCGAGCCGCCGCTCCGCGATGACGGCGGGTTTCAGAACCATATCGTCGTCGTCGGTCAAGGAGAACGAGTCACACGAGAAGACGTCCTGTTTGAATCCCTGCATCCACTGGAGCATCTCAGGCGCAGCCGAGTGGACGGATGAATCCTGTCCGCTCTCCAGCCTAACCCGCACTCGTGTTCTCGAGCGCGGGTCGCAGTCGGCGAACCAGCCGTTGTCCTGGAGCAATGTTGCCAGTCCACGCGCGGGCGACGACGCGCGTGCTGACGCGTCGAGGCTCTGCACAGGCAGAAGGACCTGAACTGCCCGCAGACGTAGAGCTCCGATACGCGCCACGACGTCGCCCGCACATGAGAGGAATGCCTGTACCGGCAACGGTCGGTCGGCGGGGACCGGTTCGGTCAACGACACCTGAAACCAGGAAACGCCTGAGTTCTGCCCAGCGTCGTTCATGCCCCAGACTCCGCCGGACGCGTTCTCCTCGGTTTCCGTGAGCCATCGCATCGCAGATGACCGAGCGACGAACAGGCTGTACGCGTCCGAGGAAGCGACGAAAGGATCTCGCCACGGATGCAACGCCAGCTCGCCGTGCAGAGCTGCGAGCATGGTGCTGACGGGCCTGATACTCAAGTCGCCATCCTTGTATTGCCGCCTGTAGCTAATTCCGCCTGCAGTAAATGTTCTGAGCCGACGTGGTGAGCTTGTCCGAGTCGTCGGGCTGGCCGACCAGATCCACGTCGATAACGCTACGCCACCCTGTCAGCTTGGAGCTGTCGCAGGCTGCTCGCCCGGTCGCACGGTTGACCGAGCCTCCGCCGGACCGCACCGTCTTCTCGCCCGGCGTGCCACGATTTCTCCAGGTGCCGTCACTGAAATACTCCTGCAGTTGCACCGTAACGACCGCCTTCGTGGCGCTGCAATCGATGTTTACCCACCAGCCGTGTCCGGATGCTTCGAAGGCTGACCCGGATATGTGGAGGTTGTCGCCCTTGGTTTTGAAGTAGCACAGTGCTGCAGCTGCCACGGTATCGGGTGAGGAACCCGTGTTGTCCCGACTTACCTTGTCGTCTGCAGGAGTCGGGGCAGGGGCTGGAGCGGGCTCCACTGGAGCTGCGATCGCCGAAGTCTGTAACGTGCCGAATAGCATCGCACTCACGATGCCAGCTGTTATGGAGATCCTGCGAAGGGAGTGACGCATGACCGCACCTTCCGGGTCAAGTTGAGTAGAGCCAGGGACTACTTTGCACCTGCGCAGCGCCGACCTCAGGTAGCGCACTGTCGCATTGGTGACATCCCTGAGAGCGCCGTAGCGGTCCGGGGTGTGACGTCATGTCAGAGAATGTGATCCACGTCTCTATCTGGGGCTGCAGCTTCTTGAAATTAAACGGCGCCCGCCTCATGTGATCACAATGTTCATGTCGCCCATAATTTGAGTGACGGGCGCGGGTCGTCGCGAAGAGCGGAAGAACGCCCTTGCCGTCATAAAGGAGGAGATGGCTCGCCTTGTGAGAGTACGTTCCGCGAGCTAATGTCCCTTTAATCGTTGGGATTGGGATAGGTCGGCTGGCCGGGAACTCGCCGTTCGGGCTATGGGCGCGGTTGGGTGAACAATCCCGGCTCGGTCTCGGCGAGGGTGCCGTGGCCGGCCAGGCGTTCGAGCTTGGCGCGGATGTTCTGGATGGCGTTCTGTGTCAGCGGCAGGTCCATGGCCATGGCCAGATCGCGGGCGCGCAGGGAGTCGGCGACCTCGCCGAGGTCAGGGATATCAAGGGTTGCCGGGGAAGCCTGGGAGGACGAGGTTGAGGGAGTCCTGCGCGGTGAAGGTGGTGAGCTTCCTGGCTCTGCCGGTTTCGACGTTCACCGCGTAGGCCGTGAAGGGAACGTCCGGCGGGTCGAGGCTGGACGCCGGTGTGTTGTCTCTGTCACGGCAGACGAAGGGCTTGGCGAGCGCCATGATCTCGTGTGGGCCGGTCCAACCGCGTAGAAGGACGACATTGGCCGTCATGGACAGGTCCCGCACGGGGACCCTGCGGAGCACCTTGCCGGCTTTCCGGTCCAGGTGCATGAGGTCGGCGCCCATTCTCATGCATCCGGCGCTGCCCACTTTCACGAACTCCAGCGCAACGATGCTGTGCCCGTCGGGCCCGAGCGCGCCGACCGTGGTGTTGCCGGCGACGTCGACGGTTGTCGTGTTGCCTGCCGGGGACGTCTGCCAGAGCCGGGTGATGGTCTGCAGACGGGTCTTGGGCGAGTATTCCGCCAGGGTGATCGTGTCGCCGTCCGGGGACAGGCCGATGGGGTTCCAGCCGTTCGGCAGTGGCCGGGATATGCGTTTGTGCAGGTCGAATAGCATGGCTGAATTTTTCAGCCTCGCCGCTGAGGTGAAGGCGAGGAAGCGGCCGTCATCCGACAGCAGGAGGTGCACGATTCTGCCGAGCCAGCCCATGGGCACCTTCGTCGGCGCCGTGAGCACCTTTCCGGAGGCGAGGTCGCGCACCGCGAAAGTGCCGGCCTTGGTGTCGTAGTACGCGATCTTGCGGCCGTCCCGGCTGATCGCCAGCGGGGACGGCCGGAGCCCCGGCGTGAAATCGGACAGGGCCTGCGCCACCCGGTACGTCGTGCCACTACGGGTGACCACCTGCCAGCCGTGCACGCATCCCGCCGATGCCTCGCCGTGTTCGGGCCGGCAGTACGTCATGAAGGCGTGGCTCAGCGGCTTTACCCCTCGCGCCGGCAGGTCGTTCACCGTCCTTGGCGCGATGGCCGGGCGCGGCTGTGCGGGCTGCAGTCGTGCAGCGGCCGTCACGCCGAGCGCGATGGCGATCACCGCGGCGGCCGCGGTGATCGAGGTCGTCCTGAGCCGCCGCCGCTTGCGGATCCCGATCGTCCGCTCGGTCAGGTCTACCGGGGGCGCGGTGTCGGCCACATCGTCCAGTACGTCACGCAGCCAGGTCATCGCCGTGCTCCCTCCAGATCTTCCATTTCGGCGAACTTCGGCGCCAGTTCCGGCGCGAGTACTCGTAAGCGGGCGAGCGCATGGTGGGCTTGGCTCTTGACCGTGCCGATCGAACAGTTCAGCAGCTTGGCGGTCTCGTGCTCGGTGAGGTCTTCGTAGTAACGCAGGACGATCACCGTGCGCTGCTTGGGCGGCAGTTGCGCGAGCGCTCGCAGCATCATGATCCGGATGATCGTGGGATCTTCGATGGAGTACCGCCGATCCGGCGGCTCGGCGCTCGGCAGCTCGGCCGCCTTGGTCCGCCGCCGGCGCCAGGAGATGTGCTGGTTGACCAGGGCCTTACGGGCGTACGCTTGCGGACTGGTGACGTCCACCAGCTTGGGCCAGCGGCTGAGTACCTTGAGCAGCACACTCTGCAGCAAGTCCTCGGCCAGGTGGGCGTCCCCCGTGAGCAGGTAGGCCGTCCGCATCAGCGACTGCTGATGGACGGCCATGAACTCGCGGAAGCTGTCATTGCGGTCCAATATGACTCCTCTCGCTCGTACCGACGCCAGTGGTCGGCGAATGGTTGGTTCAGTCCGGCCTGCCGAGACGTGTTCGGGTATTCGCCAGATGGGGCCACTGCCTCGTCGAGGCGAGTTGCTGCACCGCGCGCCGCCTCTGTGGCGTGATCGACTTCGGCGGTTTCGGGCCGTCCTTGAGACGGCTGACTGAAGTTGGCAAGATCCCGTCTGATCATCGAGATCGGGCGGGATCTTGTCGTTTCAGGGTCTCCCGAATCTGGTTCGTCCCGGTCTGGGGTCTGTCCGAGTCGGCGCAGTGAATGTCGGGTGCGATCACGCGGCCGTGTGAGCATGGCGAAGCCCGCGGCCGGGACGGTGCAGGACGTCGATGACCCGGGCCCTCGATGCCATGTCAGAGCACCTTTGCAGGCGGTAATCCAGGCAGAGCTGAGGTAGAGCAGATCGTGGCGGCACTTGTCGAGGTGACCGAGGCCGCCTTTGCGCAGGCTGATGCTCCGTCGGCGACAGATCCTCGGCAGTTCACTGCTCTCGCCGTCGGGGATGGATCAGCGCGGTCCATCCGGCGGACGTCCGATCGGCTTCGCCAGAGGATCGGACGTGATCAACGGGTCTGGTTGCCGAGGCCGGTGACGTCCGTCGGGAACACCCGCGTCAGTTCGGTTGCGATCAGGTCGATCGCGTGGCGTCCGGCGGACAGGACGCCGCAGAAGTTCAGGAACGCATGCATCGTCCCGGCGAACTCCACATGCCTCACCTCCACTCCTTCGGCGTCCAGCCGGGCGGCATAGCCACGCGCGTCATCGCGCAGCGGATCGCGGCCGGCTCCGATGACCAGAGCGGGCGGCAGCCCGGCCAGCGTTTCGGCGCGCAACGGCGCTGCGTATGGAGTCACCTGCTGCCCGGCCAGATACTGCCTCTCTGACCATCGGCCGGGTTTGATGCTCAGGAACACCCCGTCGAACTCGCGGAAGGACTCGGTGTCCTGGCCGAAGTCCAGTACCGGATAGCAGAGAATCTGACGCGACACGGCCGGTCCGGCGTGGTCGCGGGCCATCAGGCACGCGCCGGCGACCAGGGCGGCTCCCGCACTCTGCCCGCCGGCCGCGATCCGGCCGTCGCCGCCGATCAGCGAGCCGTGCTCGGCCAGCCAGCCGATGGCGTCGTAGGTGTCGAACAGTGCGGCCGGATGAGGATGCTCGGGCGCGAGCCGGTAGTCGAGGGAAACCACGGTTAGTTTCGCCAGGTTGGCCAGGCGGGAGCATACGTGGTCGAGGTCATCGGCGGATCCGCCGATGAAGCCGCCGCCGTGCAGCCACAGCAGAACCGGTCGCGGCCCCGCCATCGTCCGTTCCTGGTAGATGCGCGCCCGTACGGGGCCGCCTCGCGCGGGCAGGTAGAGGTCGGCGACACGGACCGATGGATCGAGCCGGCCGGACAGTGCGGGGTCCGGGGACCCTGCGCGGGCGGCGAGCAGGGTCCGGTAGTCGGAGAGCTCGGCCCGCTGACTCAGGCTCGCGAGCAATGCCGCGGTCTCCTCTGCGAATCCGGGTTCCTCCAGGAGTTGCGTTTGCACCATGACGGCTCCTTACCGGCTGCGGCCGGCAGACAAGGCGGACGGCACTTGGCGAAGGTGGAGCGCGGCATGCCAGTACGCTGGTTGCCCCGGCACCGTCCACACCCTCTGCGCCACCGCGCCGACCCCAGGTGAGCCCCAGGACTCCTCGCTCAACGTGCCGATGTCCCGCACGATCGCCTCGTGAACCGACTCGAAACGGTGCAGGAGAAGCGCGGCGGGAAGGTGCCGGCCCGCTTCCACGCCCCCAAGATTCAGAGCCTGTCCGATGGCAGGTTCCTCCCAGCGTGGATCGAGGCTCCAGTGCGTCCGGCCGGCGGAGGCTTCGGCCAGCACCGCCAAGTTGATCTCATCCCACATCAGGACATGAGCGATGAGGTCGTGCAAGGAGTGGCAGAAGTCGCCGAGCGGGCCCGAGTCCACGAGATAGTCGGCATCGAGTTGCGCCTGGGTCAGCCCGGTGACGTGGGCAAGAATGATGTCCCGATCGGCCCGCAGGCGGCTGATCGCCTCTTCCCGAGACAGGATTGTCACGGTGTCTCCCTCCACAGGTGGCTGGAGGGACTTCACCACCACAGCGGCCATCCGGCCATCGGACTGACGAATCCGGTCAATCGTGCTCAGCGCAGCAGGAGCGCCAGCACATCTTCGCCGACGGCTCCGACGACGCCGGTGTCGAGCCGGTATCGCATGAACCGGCCGTGGCGGGCCGCGGTGGCGAGTCCTGCGGCGGCCAAGGCGCGGAGATGCCGGTTCACCTGCGTTGGGTCCATGTTCCACAACATGGCGATCTCACCGGCCGTTCGAGGCTCGGTTGCGATCGCCCGAGCCACCTCCAGACGGCCCTGGTGCGCGAGGACCTCAAGCCGTCGCCGTACCAGGGCGGCGGAAGGAACGGGGGAACCGGTGTCGGCGGGATGGATGAGCAGGAGAGGCCGTCCGGGCACGTCGGCCACGTACAGGTGGGGCCGGATGAAGGTGCTGGCCGCTACAGTCAGCCCGCGCTGGGACACGTCATGACGGGTGGCCTGGACCTTCGCGATGCGCACGCTCACCCCGGACAGGGCCGGCTCCACCGAAGCGTCGAGCGAGGCGAGCGCGGACGCGGGACCTTGCAGGGACGCGGTGTCGGCGAAACGCCTCGCCCGCGCCGCCAGCGTCGGTTGGATCCGCGTCCATTCGGCCTCGAACCACTCGTGCCAGCTACGGCGCAGGAATGCGAGAAAGCCTTCGGTCGCTTCCTGTGGGCACGTGACGAGCGCTTCGACCCGGGCGGCAACCGCCGGCTCTCGTGAGCGTGACCAGCGGAGCGCGACCCGTATGTCACCTGAAGGGGCGATGGGGCGCAGCAACCGGCCGGCCAGGTCGTCGGGACGCATGGCGCGCAACTGGTCGAGCCGGTCGTCGAAGCCGTCCGCCGGTGGCGTGGGCGTGACGAACGGCGTCGCCCTGATCGCCTGGGCCGTCCACCACCACGATCGCGTCCACTCTGCCAGGAGTGGGCTCATCGTGGTGCGGATCTTCGCCGCCCATTCCTCCAGACCGTGATGGCCGGGGTCGCGCAGGACGTGCAGGGCCGAGCCGAACTCGGTCATCGCCGACACGGCAGTCAGCAGGGATCCGGACTGCATGCACCGGTCGAGCCCGGTGATCGCTGTGGACATGGCACCGATCCCATCATCCACAGACTGGCCGAGACGACCCGATCTGTGGGTATGAAATACATGATAAGTTGTGTATTGCTGACATATCATGCGATATTGAAGGAAGATCAATGGCCACTGATGACGGTGCGATCTCCTATGGCCCTGGAGGCCGCGGCTTCTACGGCGCGGTGACGGTGAGCGAGCGCGGGCAGATCGTGATCCCGGCTCAGGCGCGCCGCGATCTGGGGATCGAGCCCGGTGACAAGCTCCTCGTGCTCGCCGCCCCTGGGCAAGGGCTCGCGCTCATGTCGATCGAGCATCTGCTCGGAAGCTTGAAAGACTCCTCGGCGCTCCTCGAGCAGATCCAAAGGCACATTCTGGGAGGTGCCGAACCGGAGGGATGACACGCCAATTCGTCCGGCCTGGTAAGACCTTCGCTGCCCAGCACGGCGCCATGGTGCCGTACCGGCATGGAGAAGTCGTTGAGGAGATCCTTGTGAGGACGTCCCCCTTGAGAATTGCTGCACCACCCCGCACCACAGCACGAGCGCTGGCGCCGGATCTCGCCCGAGGCGCCATGCTCCTGGCCATCGCCATGGCACACGCGCCGCTGTTCGTGGAGAACGCCGACCACGGTTCCGCCGTGGCGAACGACGTCGCGGGCTTCTTCCACCTGCTGGCCGTCCACAACCACGCCCGGCCGATGTTCGCCTTCCTGTTCGGCTACGCGATGGTGCAACTGCTGGCGGCGCAGGCACGACGCGGCCAGGAATGGGTAGCGATCCGCAAGTTACAACGCCGCAGGGGATGGTGGCTGGTCACCATCGGGTTCGTCCACGTGGCGGCGCTGGTCCCGATCGACATTCTCGCGGTGTACGGCCTGGCCGCCGTTCTGCTCGCCGGCCTGCTGAAAGCGAAAGACTCGACGCTCCTGTGGGCGGCGGGCATCATGTTCATACCGGCCACCCTCACGGCTGGTTCTGGCATGTGGCTCGCCATGTCGCAAGGTGTGTCCACGTACAGCCAGAGCAGTATCGCCGCCGATGGAGCGGGCATCGCGGAAGCGCTCATCACTCGGCTCCAGGGCTGGCCCTACGTCCTGGTCATCGGCGTGGTCTCAGTCGTTCCCGGCGTGCTCTTGGGCATGTGGGCAGCGCGGCGGCGCGTCCTGGACGAACCCGCACGTAACCGCTCCCTCCTGACCCGTACCGCGGTGATCACCACGGCCCTGTCCGTCGTGGGAGCCTTCCCCGCCGGTCTCATCCAGGTCGGCGCGTGGGCCCAGCCGCCGGCCGCGGCGACGTGGGTCGCGGCACTCGCACAGCCGCTCACCGGATACCTCGGCGGGATCGGCATGGCCGCGATCATCGGATTGATCGCCATCGCGGCCGACCGGCGGCGCAACCGGCTCACCACAGCCGTCGAGGCGCTGGGCCAGCGCTCGATGAGCCTGTACCTCTTCCAGTCCGTCGCGTTCCTCGCGGTCTTCCACCCGTATGGGCTGGGACTCCAGGATGATCTCGGGCTGGTCGGCGCCATGGGCGTCGCCACGGCGACCTGGCTGATCTCACTGCTCCTCGCCGACGTCATGCGACGCACCGGCCACCGTGGCCCCGCGGAGATCCTGCTGCGCCGCCTGACCTACCGCCAGACGGCGCATCCGTCGGCCTGACCCAGGAAACGGCCCGGACGGCTCGGGTCACCGCCTGGACAAGGCTCTGGTATTGAGCACGAAAGCGGAGATCAAGCCGTCAAGCTGGACGTTCTCGCTCATGATGGACGCTTGCCCCTTGCCGTCCGTCGTCATCCGGACGGTGTCAGTCTCGGCTGTCACCAGGGGAGTAGACGCCCCGGAGACTACGTCCCACGGCGTAACAGGCAGGAAGGCCTGTGTCCTGGTTTCGATGGAACGAGCCGCAGCCATGGCTGTCGCGCACCGGCGGACACCACCTGCGCCCCGACGCAAATCCGGTGGCTCATCCAACCTTCTCTCGCGGCGAGGTCACATTTCCCAGTCCAGAGGGCTCTTGGAGGTGTATCCGTCGCGAGAAGGAGCTTTATGATGCGTGAACCGCCTGCGGCCGATGGCACCGAGGCGTTCGCCGATCACCGCGAGTTGTTGTTCTCGATCGTCTACAACATGCTCGGCACGGTCGGCGGCACCGAGGAAGTGCTGCATGAGACATGGCTGGCGTGGTCGGAGCGGGACGCGAACATGATCGCTGACCCGCGTGGCCACCTGCTGTGGATCGCGGTCACTCAGGCCCACGCACACCAGATCTCGCTACGACGGCGTACGGAGGCCAACCTCGCGCCCGGCGCGTGCAGGGATCCGGAAGCTGACATGCTGGACCTGCTGACACCACTGCAGCGGGCGGTATTCGTTCTGCACCAGAGCTTCGACTTTCAGGACACCGAGATCGCCGCCGTACTCGACTGCGGTCCGCTCGTCGTCCGGCAGATCATTGGCCAGATTCTTGAGCAGGTCCGGGAGCGGTGTCCGCCGGGTGAGGCCATTCGGCACACGCCTCAGGAAGTGGCTGGGCGATTCGCCGAGGCAGTAGTCCGCGGTGATCGAGCCGTGTTGATGGAGATGCTCGCGCCCGACGCCACCCTGTGGTGCGGTGCCGAAGAGCCGGCCGTGGCCGAGCCGCATACCGTTCACGGCCGTCGCCGGATCGCCGCGATGTTTGCGGCCTCCGCCGGCGTCGATGTGGGGGTGAACGTCCGATTCCACCAGGTCATCGGCGATCCCACCGTAGTGCTCTTCTCTCCAGGCGCGCCGTTCATGGTGATGGTGCTTGACCTCGACGGCGAGGGCACGCAGGTGTGTGGCATTCACATGGTCCGCAACTCCGACAAGATCGCCTCCGCTGTCGATCGTGACCCGCTTCGACCCTCGTCTTTCCCCACTGAAGATCCAACCTGACCTTTCGAGCAGGAGCAACGACATGATGAAAGTGATCGGAGCCGGCTTCCCCCGCTCCTCCACCCAGGGGCTGGCCGGCCGGCCAGCCCCTGGCGCGAGCAGGCCGAGGCATTCCCCGAGGCGAAGGTCATTCTGACCGTCCGTGACTCCCGCTGCCGGTACGCCAGCATGCATAGGCTCATCAACGAAGGCCCGGCCCGCGAGCTCCCGCAGCAGCTCTCCCCGAAGACCGCCGCCTTCTTCGGAGCCCCGGCCAGGTACGGACGGGTGATGAACTACATCGTCCGATCCACTCTCGGCGCAGAGTGGGACTTCCGCGACGGCATGCCGGACGAGACGGTCACGGTCGACGCCTTCCACCGGCATACGGAGGCGTCAGAAAGGCATCCGGGCTGAGCGGTTGCTGGTGTTCGAGGTCAGCCAGGTCGAAGAGCTGTTCTGCCGCTTCCTGGGGATCGAGGTCCCCGATGAGCCGTCCTTGCATCTCAACGAGGCAGGAGCGATGCGGCAGGTGCTGGAAGAGCTGATCACCGCGGGAGAGTCGCCCGCGGTGTTCCGCTCCAGCGACCCCGCCGGCCCGGCTGTCCACGACCGAATGCAGCGCGGCCTCGTCGGCGGCGTCGCCGGCCCCGATGCGTCGTCACCATCCCATTCCTTCCCATGAGGTGATCATGAAGCACACCACTCTGCGTGACCTGGACGTCTCCCGCATCGGTCTGGGTGCGATGGGCATGTCCTTCGGTTACACCGGCGCCGGCAGCGACGACGCCGAGTCCATCCGTACCATCCACCGCGCGCTGGACCTGGGCGCCACCTTCCTCGACACCGCTGAGGTCTACGGCCCGTACGTGAACGAGGAATTGCTCGCCCGCGCGTTGAAGGGCCGCCGCGACCGGGTCGTCGTGGCGACCAAATTCGGCATGATCTCGCACACTGGGCGTGGCCCCGGCGACCTCGACAGCAGTCCGGCGAGCATCCGCGCCGCCGTCGAGGGCTCGCTCAGGCGCCTGGATGTCGACGTCATCGACCTGTACTACCAGCACCGCGTCGACCCGGACACTTCGATTGAGGACACTGTCGGTGCCCTGGCCGAGTTGGTCGAGGAGGGTAAGATCCGCCACATCGGCCTGTCCGAGGCGGGGCCGGAGACGATCCGCCGTGCCCACGCCGTGCACCCGGTCACCGCCGTGCAGTCGGAGTTCTCGCTGTGGACCCGGGACGTGGAGCAGCGGGTGCTGCCGGTACTGCGCGAACTGGGCATCGGTTTCGTGCCGTACTCGCCGCTCGGGCACGGTTTCCTGACCGGCGCGGTCGGTTCACCTGAGGAGTTCGACCACACCGACTGGCGCAGGACCTGCCCGCGCTTCGTGGGGGAGAACTTCCGGCGCAACCTGGCCCTCGCCGACGAGGTGCGGGCCATCGCCTTCGAGGCGGGCGTCACTCCGGCGCAGGTCGCCCTGGCCTGGCTGCTGGCCAAGGGTGAGCACATCGCTCCGATTCCTGGTACCAAGCGAGTCTCGCGAGTGGAGGAGAACATCGCCGCCGATGGCATCGAACTGACTGCCGGCCAGCTCGCCAAGCTCGACGCTCTGCCTCCGGCCGCAGGCGCAAGCCACAACGAGGACCAGATGCGAGTGATCCAACGCTGACGACGGCGCGCTGTCTCACCGGCCATAGATCGGGACTCTGGATGGATGGGACAACGCCGGCGGTGTTTCGCGCCCTCGAGCATCCAGAACCGTAGTGGTCATGGCCAGCGTCGGCCACACGCAGCGCGCCAGCCGAACGCCTGCCTGATCGCGGTGCCGTCGGGCAGGCCCGGGATGCATGCGGGCTTCCGGCGGCCAGCACGTTGTATGCCGGAGACTCCCGTCCGCGCTGTGAAGCATTGCTGTTGTCTGAGGCACGAGAAGAGTCGTGCCCACCGTCGTCTCCCTGCCGATCGGCAAGACGCTCGTCGTCCGAGCCGACTCGGTACTGTTTCTTGGATCTACTGACTAATCGTGTCTGAGTCGTCACGATTAGCCTATGGGTCGAGGTGACTTAACCAATGCGGAGTAGGAGCGGCTCGAGTCGCTGCTGCCGGAAGGCGGCCGGCAGGGCGGGCGGTGGAACGACCACCGACAGACGATCAACGGCGTGTTGTACCGGGCTCGCACCGGGTTGCCCTGGCGTGACCTGCCCGAACGGTTCGGCCCCTGGATCACCGTCTACAAACGGCACCGACGCTGGTCGGCCGATGGCACCTGGCAGCGATTGCTGACCGCGATCCAGACCGAGCAGGACGCCGAGGGCGAGGTGGACTGGGACATCTCCGTAGACTCCACCACCGTGCGGGCGCATCACAGGGGCGATCCGGTGCTGGCCGCGCTGGCCGCCCGGCTGGCGGAGGTGGTCAGACTGGGGAATGCCTAGGCCGTTCCCGCGGCGGGTTCACCACCAAGATCCACCTCTCGGCGGACGGCCGCTGCCGGGCGCTGTCGCTGGTCCTGACACCGGGCCAGTACGGCGACAGCCCGCAGTTCCAGCGGGTACTGCGGGCCGTCCGGGTCCCCCGGCCAGGGCCGGGACGCCCGCGCACGCGACCCGACAGCGTGGCCGCGGACAAGGCGTACTCCTCCCGCGCCAACCGCGACCACCTGCGCCGCCGCAAGATCCGCCACACCATCCCCGAACCACGTGACCAGCGTGCCAACCGCAGCCGGCGCGGCTCGGCCGGGGGACGGCCCACCGGCTTCGACGCCGAACGCTACAAGGCACGCAACGTCGTCGAACGGGCCATCAACCGGCTGAAGAACTTCCGGGCCGTGGCCACGCGATATGACAAGCGCGCCTATATCTTCCTCGGCACCGTCACCCTGGCCGCCCTGGTCATCTGGCTCCGAACCTGATCTAAGAAACAGTCCTTAGGTCACCCGCTTGTTGGCAAGGACCGCGATCAGCAGCGGCGCAACGGCCCAGGTGCCCAGGACGGCGAAGGCGGCCGCGTCCGGCATGGTGTCCGGCACCTGCTCGATGAGCTGGAGCGCCGGATAACCCGGCAGGATGCGGTTGACCACCTCGCCACCTGGCAACATCCGCCCGACGAAGGGAACCAACACCAGCAGCACCACGAGCATGGAGATGGCCACGACTCCGTTGCGGAAGATCGCGCCGAATGCCAGCCCGAGCAGTGTGGTCATCACGATCATGAGCGTTCCGCCGCCAACCACCGTCCAGGCAGCGGCGGGTAGCGGCGTGGGGTCGAACCCTGAGGCCACCGCTTGCCCGTACAGGTATCCGGGGATCGCGATGAGCAGTGAGACGGCGATGGCGATCCCACCCAGCACGGACGCCTTGGCGAGCAGCACCCGTGTGCGCGACGGCGTGGCGACGAAGGTCGTGTGGATCATGCCGGAGGTGTACTCGCTGCTGATGGTCAGGGTGCCGAGCATGCCGAGCGGTAATTGAGCCAGCACGACTCCGACATAGACGGCCACGATGATCCCCATCGAGGCATGCTCGCCCGTCTGGCCCAGGTCCCAACGCGAGATCACGGTGGACGCGCCGAGAGCAGTGAGCGCGAGCGCTGTCAGCACGCCAGCCCCCAGGGCCCACCAGGTCGAACGCAAGGTGCGTAATTTGATCCACTCGGCGGCGACGGCGTTCACGACGCGCTCCCCTCGATGACCTTCATGAACGTGTCCTCCAGCGACATCCCGGGCCGTACGAACTGCGTGATCTCCGTGTCGGCCAGCAGCCGGCCTTGCCCGATGACGATCAGGTGATCGGCGGTGACCGCCATCTCGTGCATGAGATGGCTGGAGACCAGCACGGTCCGCCCTTCGGCTGCCAGCGACTTCAGCAGCCCGCGCATCCACCGGATGCCTTCGGGGTCGAGCCCGTTGAGCGGCTCGTCGAGCAGCAGTATCTCGGGATCGCCGAGCAGGGCGGCGGCCAGTCCCAGCCGCTGCTTCATGCCGAGGGAGAAGCCGCCCACCCGCTTGCGCCCCGCCTTGTTGAGCCCGACCAGCTCCAGCAGCCAGCCGATACGCGTCTGTGAGATCCCGTTGGCTCGGGCCAGCCACTGTAAGTGCTGCTCGGCACGACGTCCGCCCTGCACGGCGCTCGCGTCGAGCAACGCGCCGACCTGGGTGAGGGGCTTGTCCAAGGTCCGGTACGGCACGCCGTTCACGGTGGCCCGTCCGGAGGTTGGCCGGTCGAGCCCGAGGATGATCCGCATGGTCGTGGTCTTGCCCGCACCGTTCGGCCCGAGAAATCCAGTGATCTTGCCAGGAGCAACGGTGAAGGACAGATCGTCGATAGCGACGCTCCGCCTGAAGCGTCTGGTCAGGCCGATAACTTCGATCATGTTGATTAGAATTCGCCTCAATGCCCGGTCCGCGCATCGGTCCTGAGACCGATACGCGCGGCCGAACCCGGTGGCTAGGGTCGAGGATGTGCGTGATCAGCCTCGGCTTCCCCTGCTGAGCCGGCTACCGGGCTGGGCCTGGGTGTCCCTCGACACCGTGGTGGCCCTGCTGCTGGCCGCCGGCTTCCTCGGGCTCATCCATACGCGTAACCCCGCGCCGCCCGGCGTGCTCGACTTCACGGTGGCCCTGGCCGCCAGCCTGCCGCTGGCGGTCCGGCGCCTGTGGCCGCGGGCGGTGTTCGTGGTCGTGCTGATCGGCGGGCTGGGGATGCGGGAGTTCCTCATCCCGCAGGCGGACCCGTTCGGCCTGCCGCTCGTGCTCTACA
This sequence comes from Nonomuraea sp. MG754425, assembly GCF_021699195.1. Classification (GTDB taxonomy): domain Bacteria; phylum Actinomycetota; class Actinomycetes; order Streptosporangiales; family Streptosporangiaceae; genus Nonomuraea. Next base: position 21,262 of record NZ_SSXE01000116.1, read on the forward strand.
CGCTGGCCACCCGGAGCAAGGCGGTGCCCGCGCTGGTCGCGGCGGTGGCGGTCACCCTGCAGGGCGTGGTGGAGTTCCCGCTGCGGGGCCAGTTCCTCGACCAGCTCGGGCTGGTGCCGGCGATCGTGTTGGCGGCCTGGACCACCGGCACCGCCGTACGGCAGCGCAGGCTCTACACCGAGCAACTGGCCGCGCAGGCCGAGGAGCGGGCCCGCGCCGAGGCGGCGAAGGAACGGCTGCGCATCGCCCGCGAACTGCACGACGTCATCGGCCACAGCCTCAGCACGATCGCCGTGCAGGCCGGCATCGAACGGCACGTCGGCGACGCCGCGCAGATGCGCCGCACGCTGGGTTCGATCGAAGAGACCAGCAGGTCGGCACTGCGCGAGACCAGGCGCCTGCTCGGCGTGCTGCGCGAGGACGGCCCGGCGGACCTGGCCCCCGCTCCGGGGTTCGACGACCTCGACGATCTGCTGGCCGGCACCAGGGCGGCGGGCCTGGAGGTGGAGTTACGGCTCGACGGCGAGGTCCGGGGGGAGATGGAGCTCACGGTCTACCGGATCGTCCAGGAAGCGCTGACCAACGTGCTCAGGCACGCCGGGGCCGAGCGGGCCACGGTGCTGATCGAACGGCAGGAAGAGAGGCTGGTCGTGGAGATCACCGACGACGGCGCGAACGCGCGGGAGCGGCCCTACGGCCACGGGCTGAACGGGCTGCGCGAGCGCGTGCGCGTCTTCGGCGGCGAGTTCGAGGCGGGCGTCCGCCCGGTGCGCGGGTTCCGGGTGAGGGCGAGGTTGCCGCTGTGATCAAGGTGCTGGTGGCCGACGACCAGCCGCTCATCAGGGAGAGCTTCCGCCGGCTGATCGACAGCGTGCCGGGGTTCCAGGTGTCCGGCGAGGCCGCGACGGGCGCGCAGGCGGTGGCCGTCGCCGCGGGCGAACCGCCCGACCTGGTGCTGATGGACGTGCGGATGCCCGAGATGGACGGCATCGAGGCCACCCGACGCATCTGCGCCGGGCATCCGCAGGCCCGCGTGCTCATCGTGACCACCTTCGACCTGGACGAGTACGTCTACGGAGCGCTCCAGGCCGGCGCCGCGGGCTTCCTGCTCAAGGACACCCCGCCGGCCGAGCTGATCAGGAGCGTTCGCGCCGTCGCGGCCGGCGACTCCCTGCTCGGGCCCAGCGCCACACGGCGGCTGATCGAGCGTTACGTGAACCCACCGGCCCGTCGCCTGGACATCACCGAACGCGAGCGGGAGGTGCTGGTCCTGGTGGCCCGCGGCCTGGCCAACGCGGAGATCGCGCGGACCCTGTACGTCTCGCTGAGCACGGTCAAGACACACGTCAGCAGCCTGCTGCTGAAACTCGGCGCCCGTACCAGGGTCCATCTGGTCATCGCCGCCTACGAGGCGAATCTCGTCTAGAAATGACCCTGTGCGTGACAGGACCTCTGGCCTGCGATAAGTCGCGGGTCCAGCGCCCGAGACTCATTCCAGAGTCCGCAACCGGGTACGCTGAGGACGTTCGTCAGGCTCACGGCCGGATCCTGTTCGTCGTCGCGCACCAGGCGACCGTGCAAGGACATCGTGCCGTAGATCTGCTCCACCACCCACCGCTTGGGCAGGGGCACGAACCCGGCCCCGGCGGGGTTGCGCTCAAGAGTCCGCACGTCGATGCCGCGGGTGGCGCCGTAGGCGACCACGACCACCAGGCGCGGGCGGCTGTCCTACCCGCGGGCCGAGTACCTGTTCAATACTGCTCGGCCAAGCAGGACCCGCACCGGCAGGGGTGGACGCTGCACCGGCTCCACCATGCGGCACCACAATATCTGGCCCAAGTCGGCCGGACCGCGTCTGAACTGCATGCCAAGAGCCTCCACCAGCATCTGGCCAGCCTCGGCCGTATCGCGAGCCATCGCGGCCCCTCGCGCAGTAGCTCCGCGTCGATGGGCAGCGGACGGAGCGGGGAGTTCATCGCCTGATCTTCTTGCCTGGGGTACGGGTACGGAGCTGCGCCCAGGTGCTGCCGGTCGTACCGTTCGCAGGCCCATATGCCCGGCCTCAACTCTGGCGTAGTAGTTCGATGACCGGCTCCATGGCGTCCAGGCCGCCCTCCAGAACCGTGATGTAGGTGAATCCGAACCGCTCACGGTTCTCGATGAGCTTGTCGACGATCTGCTCCGATGTGCCGACCAGGAATCCGGGAACCTCGCCGCGCTCTGCGATGCTCAGTGACGGTGCTAGGTGCTGGAGCCGCTCGAGCGCCGCGCGCCGTGCGGCGGTCACGATCACGGCTGGAGCTTCGTGGTTGAACTCCACCTCGGTGATCCGGTCACCGAGGAGGGACTTCACCAGTTCGACCCGTTCGGCTATGGCTTCTACTCCGGCGAAGACGGGCAGCCCCACCCTGTCGTTCGGACCGTCCGCACCACCGTTGAAGGCGACGATGTCAGCGTGTGCGGCTGCCAGCCGCAGGACTCGTCCGGCCCGGCCCGCGAGGAGCAGAGGAGGCCGGCGCCGCGACGGAGCGGGGTTCACCGCCGGGTCGGTGAACAGCCGGTTCAGGTCGGACACCACATTTTCAAGAAGGGTCGCACGCTCGGCCGGAGTCGGGTACGGCATGCCGAGGGCCTGGAGCTTTTCCCGGGAAGCTGATGGCCGTCCGGCGGCGAGGCCGAGTTCGAGGCGGCCGTCGATCAAGAGATCTGTGGTGGCGATGTCGCGGACCAGTAATGCGGGAGCGTAGAGGGTGGCATTGAGGACGTAGGTACCTATCCGTGCCCGCTCGGTAGCCTCGGCAGCCAGGACCATCGCAGGGAACGGAGCGAGATTCCCGAGGTGGTCGATGACGGAGATGGTGTCGAATCCGACGTCTTCGGCTTTGCGGCACTTTTCCATCCACTCGCGGCGATCGGCGGCCGCCCGCAGGGCCACGCCGAATCGGAAGGCCCGGCCGGTCATGCGGCGTCCTGGGGTTGGAAGTGGCGGGCGTGCTCTGCCGCCCATTGCGCGAATGTGCGCGGCGGGCGGCCGATGATCTTCTCGACGTTGTCGGTCAGCGTGGTGCTGTACTCGCGTGACGCGCCGGCCATCTTGAGATAGATCTCCACGACGTCTGTGTCGCTGACTCCAGGAATCTGGGTGAAGGCCCGGAAAAGAGACAGGTTCGGTCGCTTGGCGCGCGTGCTCCACTGCTGTCGTGTCTGGTCGGGGGTGAGTTCTTCGAAACGCAGGTCGCGGCCGGTGACCTCGGTCAGGTGGCGAATCATCTCGCGGGGGGTGAGGATTTCGGGCCCGGTGAGGTGGTAGGCCTGGCCGGTGTGGCCGTCCTGGGTCAGGACCGTCGCGGCCACGGCGGCGATGTCGGACTCGTGGATGGGCGGAGACTTGCGGTCGCCGTACGGCTCGCGTACGACGCCGGTGGTGCGTAGCGGCTCGCCCCAGTCGCTGAGGAAGTTGGCCATGAACTGCACCGGGTTCAGATAGGTCCACTGCAGGGTACTGGCCCTGACGGCCGGCTCCAGGCTGCCCTCCTGCCAGCCGCTCAGCAACGTCACCTTGCCGACTCCGGTTTCTCGTAGGAGATCCGCGATCTGTTGTCCGTTGCGCAGCGGTCGGTAGTCACCGCCGAAGTTGATGAGATGAGCGGCGGTGACGTCGTTGAACGCTGGGCGTAGCGTACGCGCGTCGGTGAGGTCGCCCGCGACCACTTCGACGCCTTCAGGAAGGCCGGCGGTGGCCGGGTTACGGGTCAATGCTCGCACCTTCTGGCCTTGACGGAGAAGGTGGCCGACGAGGTGGCGACCCACGGTTCCGGTCGCACCGGTAACAAGAATAGTCACGTCTCGTGAGAGGGATTCGGATGGTCCGAGTGTGACATCGCATCAGCGGAGACGGAGGCCCTGGAGCGCGATCTCGGTTGGGGCGGCCCGAGATTCGCGGAGGACTCGCACCCGGCCACGGCCTTCTCCCCTCACTCCTCAACCGGGGCTCAAAGCCCGGTCGGGAGATGTCCCCGGCCCGGCCTCGGTACGTGCAGGTCGTCAGCTTCCTGACCTGCCCGGTGGCGACGTCGAAGGCGTATGTTTGGTCGCCCAGTACCGGCACCGTGCCTGGCTTCGGGGACTTGATGAGGACTGGATCGAGATGGGCGGCCCGCCGTGAGCGTCCACGGACGTGGTGTACGGGTTTGAACCCGTTCGTCACCTTGATACCCGTGAGGGAAGATCGATGTGACATGAGGGCGGCCACTCCGCGACGCGAGGAACGGCCTTGATGATCTGGCTCACATTTCGTCAACGTACGTCACGTTTATGAGGCCGGCGCTCCTCTTGGGTGCGTACCGGCTCGACTGGGAGCTCGGCAATCGAAAGGACATCCATGAAGCGTGTGCTGACACGCAGCGCCGTCGCCTTCTTCGTCGCGGTAAGCGCGTTGGGGGTGGCAGCGGTCCCGGCTTCGGCTCACACCCTGGCGTCGGCCGTCGTTTCCGCGGACGGCTGTGGCTGGCCCAACGGCAACTACACCATTCTGCACTCCGACCCGGTCGAGGTGAACGGAGTCGACATCCCCTATGAGCGGTTGGGGACGGCCTACCTGCTATGGAATGCCCAGTACGGCCAGAACTGCGCCGTCGCCCTGCGTACTGGAAGCGCGCACGGAGTTGCCAGCCAGACCAAGGCCGTCCTCCGGGTGGGGAGCGACAAGGGGTTCCAGTCGTACACCGATGCCGGGTCCTACGGCCACTTCGCGGCAGTCAGCGCTTCGGCGGAGAACCAGTGCGTCAACTACACCGTCTGGATCGACTCTCCTGAAACCGGTCGTACCGGTCAAGCCGGCCGCGCCGCCTGGGGCAACTGCAGTTGACCCCTCCTCCTATCGAGCACTGGAGCGATGCGATGACCATGCACTCTTCCCCTTACTAAGCCGACGCGGTCGCGACCGGGGTTTCGTCGGGCATCAGGACCGCCACCGCCCGACTGCTGGAAGCCCAGAGGTCTCGAGCGGTCCTGATCGCCTGGCACGCAGAACCGGCTGGACGCTCTGCGTAGGCATCTTGCGTACGTGGGCGGTTAGGACGTGCCAATCCTCCTCGGCCTCGCCGCAACAGAGGCGGACGTGATTGAGACTGCCGCCCGGAAACTGGGTGGCCTGGGCCTCATCGCGAACGTGGTGGGGATCCTGTCACCCGGGATTCTGACGAACGGCCGGCCGAACGGATGAGCGTGCGGAATCACTCCCTCGGACCTGCCCACTGGACTAACCGTCCGGGAGGGCGGTCACTGGTTTTCTGAATTTGCTCTCCTCCGAAAGCTTGCCGCTTCGGGTTCCGTGCTCAGGCTGTGCCTGGTGCCCGGGTCCTCAATCTTTGTTGTGGCAAGGAAGTTGCTGGTCGTCTGGGCTCACAATCACAGCGTCGCCGGAATCGGGAACAGAAGTCAGTGCAGTTTTCTGGCGGTGGCTCGGTGTCGCTGACCGGAGTGGCCTTTGTGCGCGGGAAACGCGTCCACCCACGTGGCGGTAGGCGCGTTGACGGGTGCGGCGGGACGCTACGAGGTGAGTGCCTCGCGACACCGTTGGATATGCCAGCAGAGGTGGCGCCGCCTGCTCACGCTCCGTGAGCAAAGCCGTTCGGGCGGAACTGTGGCTACCCTCCCCGAGGGCAAAGGAAGAAAGCCTTGTGCGGTGGATCACACTTTCTCGGTCGACGTCACATCGCACGGCTCACTCAGCTCTTACATGTAATCGCTTCCGCAAGGAAAACTGTTAGACGCACGGTAAGGAGCAAGATGCAGAACTGGAAAACTCGCATGGGTACGATCGCGGTGACGATGCTTATTTCGCTGAGCGCGGCTGCCCTTTCCGCCTCGTCGGCAAGCGTCGCAACTGCCGACGCGCACGTCTCAGCGGCGACCATATGCCAGTATGAGGTCCGCCAGACCACTCCCAGGTGGACCACGGCCACCGGCTCGACCTACGTGGGCCATTTCGCGGCCGGAAGCATCGTGAGTGCGTACACGGGTCAGACAAACAACCGGCTGAAGACGACCAGCGGCTACTGGATCATCGGCTCTCATATCCGTTCCACTGGAGCCGTCTGCGCAGTGTAGCTGTTCAGGTCTTCAGCCGATGACTGTAGGTTGGGACGACTGAACGGTCCTTCGGCGCTATTCGAGTTTCACAGAGTTCACCAACACAATATGTACGGGCTTCAGGGTGGCGCTCGAATCGAGAATGCCATTTCCGTAACATCTGCTCTCCAGTGTCTCGTTCGTGAACATGCCCGCCTGGCATTCGGCGTGGAAGTCGTGGTGGCATGGTCGACGAACAGCCAAATTCCTATGAAGAAAGACTGTTGCCAGGACCTGCTCGGGTAGCGGCCAGCCGGAATGTCACTTGTTTGCAGCAGAGATCGCTGCGTCACGTTTTCGGCCCACCGTCGCTCCCGTACCTGGCCGGTCGATACAGCAGCGAGGGGAGGTGAATCACATGTACAACCTCGTCAACATCTGGTGGTAAAGCAATCATGGCGGGGGTTCGCACAGGAAAGCGAGGCCCCGCCATGCCCTCGCCGGCTTCTCCGATAGGAATACCGCCGAGGGCGCGGCGTACTGTCCGTCCGCGTGCGCGGCGCAGGGTCGCAGCGCACGCCGCGGATGGTGCCGTCCGCGGTGAGGGCCTTGGCCGGATGCAGGTCGCCGTGAAGCCAGGGCGCCGGGCCTGCCCAGTCGAGCGCGGCGGCGACGTCATCCCAGACCACACGGACAGCGTCCAGATCGGGATCAGCCCATCTCGTTGGCCGAGACGAGCCCCGTGAGGCTTGGTAGCGAGCCTGCCATCGCCGGGCAGCAGTTCGTCGGCCCTCGACGACATCGACCATGCCACGCGAACCGCCACCACCCATCTCAACACCCAGGCCAAACCTTGGGTCTGGGGCCTCTCACCACCGCCACCCCGGCAGCTACCGAGATGCGAGCCAGTGCTCCGGCCTTCAGGACTCCGTTGGGGATCTCTCATCTCACACATTTGCGGAGTAGCCGGGATAAATAGGTTCTTCGTGTTGGCTCAGGTGGAATGCCGTGTTCCCAGGCATGGATGCGGATCAGGTTGACGGCTGGGGCGGCCAGGCAGTGGCCCAGGTGAGTGCGTTGTAAGCCGTGGGTAGCGGCTGCGGCGCAGGCCGGTGCGGGAAGTGAATTGGTGGACGGTGGACTCGATGCCGGCACGGGGCCGATAGCGGTGCCGCCAGGCGGGGGTGTCTTGCTCGCGGCGGCGCTGCTGGAGGGCGGCCCGCTGGCGGGGTGGCGCAGGGTCAGGGTCCGTCCCCACCGGGGCAGAGGGCGGTGCGCGCCTGGCCGTCGATGGGGAAGTGCTCGTGGGTGAAGCGGCCGTCAGCCGCGGCCACGGTGATGGGGCGGGCGGGACCGACGAGGACGACGCCGCGGACCGCGGCGGCCTCGACAAGGGCCGCCGCGGTGACGTAGCCGCTGTCGAGCAGGTGCTCGGTGGAAGAAGCCGTCCGCGCCCACCTGACGCAGCCATTCCTCGCGGTCGGCGCCGGGCAGTTGTCCGTGCCAGGAGTCGATCCGCTCCCCGTACCGGCGCAGCCACCGCTGCTCCTGCCCGGCCAGCGCCTCCAGCGCCGTACGCAGCACCTCGCCGACGAACTCCATCCGGTTGAGCAGTCGCACATCGGCCAGAATCTTGGTGGAATCGGTCCGCTGCCGCCCGCGCGAGCGCAGCAGCCCACGAGTAGCGGCCACTTCCAGCACCGCCTCAGGATCTCGCCTCCTTCGGCGCGGATCTTCTCCGCCTTTGCCCGACCGCCGGTCAGAGTCAAGCGCTGGCCACGGCGTTCGGGGGCGCGCGGACGGTGTTCAACGACGGGCTGCGCATGAGGCAGGACGCACGGATACGGGGCTTGCCTCACATCTCGGACGGGGACCTGTCCAAGCAGGTCATCACGGCTGCGAAGACGACGCCGGAGCGGTCATGGCTCGGCGAGGTCCGCGAAGAAGCAGTAACCCACCCGGAGCCGCACGCGCGGCAGACGAGACTCACCGTCCTTTGGGCAGAGTGGATGACAATCCAACGGTTCACCTACACCCCCTGTGAGGAACGCAGCATTATGGGCTGTTCCGTCGCCCCCGAAGGGATCATCGCCTGGCCTGCCAGGAACGCCGGTGCTCCTCGCCGCCGATCGCCGCGGAGCCGGAGGAAGTCGAATATTTGTAAGGCGGCTTGCACATAGTTCGTAAGCTGCCTTACGAATTCTGGATGATCGACAAAGCACGGCTGTCGTACGACGGTCTCGTGGAGTTGCTCGGTGTCCCCGTTCCCGTCCCCGTCTCCATCGAAGACGCTCGCGCCCGTTGGGGCTCGCTCGTGACTGCGGGCGCGAACGGCAGGACTGTCGTGATCACCCGAGAGCGCTGGGAGTGGGCCGGGCTCGTACCGCTGTCGAAGGTGGGCGGGGTACGGACCGGCCTGCCCCTCGTGCCGGTGTCGATCGCGCGGCGCAAGCTCGGCGAACTTTGTCCGTCAGGTCGCTGACCCGTACGGAGAGCCCGTGCGGCTGGGCCGCCACCGCACTCCAGTGGCCGGCCTGGTCGGGGCCCATCTTCTCCTGGACAGGGCCGACCTCTCGCAGCATCCGGCGGCCGACGCCCTGCTCGCCGGCGGGCACAGCATCACGCTTTCCCGCAATCCCGTAGAAGGGCTTGTCCTGGCCGTCGCCCGCGATCGGAACGGCGCCGAGAGCTCGGCCGGGCGGGCCGCAACGTCCGCGAGGCACTGCGCGCTCTCGCCGAGCCGCCACCGTGGCGCCGCCCGGACTGGCCGGCGGGCGGCATCACCAGCACACCCAGCCAGGAGCAGCCAGGCGGGCTCAAGCCAGGAAGCAGGCTCTGCCGGCGCAGCCTAATGCTGCGTTCCTCGGATCGTGCAGCCAGTTGGCCGAGGCAAAGCCCAGATCCGGCCGGCGGCCATCGGCGCCGCGAGCGGGATAAAGTCGCGGGTCTTGCCCCAGTAGGTGAGGGCGTGGTCCAAAGCGTCGAGCACCGCTACGGTCGGCCGAGACCACCTTGAACCTCTGCACAGCGGTCAGGGCGTGCATGGTGGACCAGTCGGCCCTTGAAGAACTGCAGGACCAGACGAGACCAACCAAGCCGACTCCGTCACCATGAACGTGGCGATCGGCGGCGGTGGCAGGTTCGTCGACCTCAAGGTCAACGCCCTGAGCGGGGTTCCCGTCCTCAACGCCCCGTACACCGTCACGGTCGAGGTGGCGAACACGGGCACGGAGATCGCGCAAGCCGTGCCGGTGGAGATCATCCTGCCGCCGCACACCACCATCGTCGAGGCCGGGGGCGACGGCAACTTCACCTGTGTCCCCGCCGTTCCGCCCCGGTGCTGGTGTCCAGCGCCGCCGAGTTCGTCGAGTGCGAGCCGAACATCGAGTACCGCGACGTCAACGGGAGCCGTCCGCGGTGATGTTCGCCGAGAGCCCGCCGTTCGCTGTGCTGGTCGTGGGACCTGTCATCGGCGAGCAGCACATGCGAGACATCCATGTGGTCAGCAGCCCCGACAGGCTCACTTCTGTACAGGACAGCGACGTGCGTTTCCCTGTTCGAGGACTTATGAGCTGGGTCACATGGGGCGCGGACACGTCACACTCGGCGCGGCCCCACGCCTCTTGGTTGGCGATCCGCTGAGAACCGCAAAAGGAGATCGACACCGATGCGCATCAGAAGCGTACTGGCGAGTGCGGCGGTGACCGCCACCTCCCTGCTGGTCATCGCAGCCCCTGCACAGGCCCAGCCCGACGGGAAATGCGAATACAGCAACATCGTCTGCCTCTACGAGAACAAGTCCTTCAACGCCGGGGACGGCACCAGCAACGACCATTGGATCGACTTCTCGATAAATATCTCTGATTTCCGCGACTACAACTGGAGGAACTATAAATACGAGGACAGTGGTGACGGAATTGACAATGAGGTCAGCTCGGTCAAGTTCACCTCCTCGATTCGATGCTTCTACCTGTATCAGAACGTCGGGTACAGCGGGGCGGCCTCCCTCTTCATCTCGCCCATCAGCAAGGGCGATCTGTCCGGGACGGCCATCGGGGACAACCGCGCCAGCTCGCTGAAGTTCATCAGCTGCTGAGCTCCCGCCGATGAGAACCCTCCGCTTCGTAACCGTGTTGGCAGCAATCACGACTACCGGCTGCACACAAGCCCCCGCCGTGAGCCCGACTGCCGGGGCCGGAATCGTGCTGCCGTTCGACGCCTACCGGCTCACTCCCAACAACGTCGCACGGATCGCCGCGGGCGAGCATGCGCTGCTGCGCGCGTGCATGAAGCGGAGGGGTCTGCGGTGGACCCGTCCGGCCAGACCGGCGTCGGCACGCGGTGCGGTCAAGATCGACGAGAACGCCCGCCGGTACGGCCTGGCCGATGAAGCAACCGCGCGACGCCACGGCTACCACGTACCGGATGACCTCGCCCAGGTCCGGGCACAGGCGAAGGACGACGCCTGGTACTCCACCCTCACCATGCGCGAACGCACGGCGCTGAAGGGCTGCTTGTCCGAGGCGGAGACCCGGCTCCGTGACGGGGTCGGTGACCTGGGCGAAGGCTGGTTCCCCCAGCTTGACGTGAGAGCCTTCGAGAGCGCCGCCGCCGACCCGGACGTGGTGCGGGCGACCACCGAGTGGAACCGGTGCATGGCGCAGCAGGGCTACGTCTACCCGGACCCGCTACGGGCCATCGCCGACCCCCGCTGGAAGCTCGGCTCGCCTGCGACGTCACCGCTGGAACGGGCCGTGGCCACGGCCGACGTGCGCTGCAAGCGGTCGGCGGACCTCGTGGCCTTGCGCGCCGCTGCCGAGACCCGGATCCAGCGCGAGCTGATCGGCAAGAACGCTGGGCGGCTCGAAAGCCTCGAACGGTCGAACGCCCGCCTTCTGCGCAACGCGGACGCGGCCCGATCAGGTCGCTGACTCCACCCTGGGTGATCGCCTCGTCCCCGGCATATCCAGTACGGCCGAGCCAATCCGTCAGCAGGCCACGAGCGCACTCAGCTCCGCAACACTCGTCCGAAGGCATTGGGGCCACCTCACTCATCGCGAGCGAAATGGCCGAGCCCACCCGATCACTTCCAGTAGCATCCAGGCAAGCAGCTGAGCACCCAGCGGAGGAGCGATGATCTCACTGGCGGCTGTGGACGTGAAGACAACGAAGCGGGAGAACAAGTGCGGGGCGGTCCGGTACCTGCATCCGGCCCATAACGAGTGGGATCCGGTGAAGCGCCACGCAATGCCGAAGGTCTTGTTCACGTTCGGTCATGAGGACGAACTCGATCGCGAGGCGGTTCGGCGGCTCGTCGCGTCTCTATCGCGGCTCCTGGAACCGGGCGAGGCCCTGCCTGCGATGGCAGCCGCGAACCTAGAGTTCACCGGCCAGGTCGAGGATGGCCCGCACGATGGTGGCGTCCGGCTCGCCCAGCTTGGCCGTGCCCGCCTCGAACGCGCCTGGCATGACGGGGTCGTTGTAGATCGACCCGGCTTCGGCGCAGGCCGGCTCGCCGAAGGTGTCGCCGATCGTGCCGATGACCCGTAGGGGCGCGACCAGGCGCTCGCCGGTTCCGGGAGCGCCGCCCACGTAGGCGATGCCGACGTGCACGATGTGGCGTCCGCGTAACGGCTCCGGGATCGCCGGAACGTCCGGCATGGAGATCAGCGCCTCACGGCGAACGCCTCGACCATGCGGCGCACTGTCGAGCAGTTCCGGTGTACGGGGGCGGGCGTGGACGGCGAAAGCCCAGGTCAGCTCGCCGGCCCCGTGGATGGGTCGGTCGGGCCCCGGATGAGAAGGGCCGGTGGTGGTTCGCCGGGGGCAACGCAGACCTCAATGCCAACGCTCGAAAAGACCTCGGTATCCACAGTTTACTTCCGGAATTCCTGAATCTCAGAAGCGGGCCAACCGCGCCCACGCCAAATTCCGCGGACCTGGCGAACGCGCGAACGCCCAGCTGAAGAGCTAGAAGATCCTCCGAAAGCTACGCTGCAGCCCGTCCAAGGCCAGCCATCTGTGCAAGGCCATCGCCGTCCCTCAAAACCATCGCGTCGCCCAGGCCGCGTGAGGCTGAAATAGGCTCAGTGGAGCGCCATCCGCCAGTTGCTGACGAAGTCGACGATTCTCCAGCTGCGCCTGGTGCAGTGCGCCGACGAGCGCTTCGTTGTCGATTCGGAACTGTGCCAGTTCCTCGGCTTCGGCCGCGTGAAATTCTTTGTGCCTGGGTGAGGTGATGGCGGATAGCCGGCCTGCCCAGGAAGCGCTCGTGGTCGGCCCACCACAGGGTGGTCATCGGCACGAATCCCGGCCTTACCCCTGATGGGTTCCGCTCGCCGAGGACGCGCGCGACATATGCGTCGAAAGCCGCTGGGGCCACCAGGGCTTGCTGGTCGACATCCTCGACGAACCAGGGCACCGGGTAGTCCCGGTCCGCGCGGAACTCGGCCACCGCGGTCACGAACGACGTCATCACCGCGGCCGTCGGATCGATGAACTCTGGCATGGCGACCATGATGCCCCTGAGAGGAGGCGGGGCCGAACCGATTTCCGCCTCCTACGGTGCACATGGAACCGGGGCGCCCGCTCGTGCCAATTACCTCTGTCAGAGAGAAGTGACACCGAGAGGCGAGAGATGCAACATGAGAGCTGGATGGACGCGCCGCCCCGGCCACCCGCCGCCGGCCCGCGATCCCGGCTCGAGCCCGACCGGTTCGCCGCGTTGTTCACCCGGTACGGGCCCGAACTCAAGCGGTACGTCATCCGGCGGCTGGGCGTGGAGCCGGCCGACGACATCGTCGCCGAGACGTTTGCCCAGGCCCTCCAGCATCTGGATGCGTACGACACGGCCAGAGGGGACGAGCGGTCCTGGCTGTACGGCATCGCCACCAACCTCATCGGCCAGCACCGCCGGCGGGAGGTCGCGCTCTACCGCGCACTGAGTCGCACCGGGGTGGACTCGGTGATGGAGCCGTTCACCGAGAAGGTGGAGCAGCGGGTGGTCGCCGGCTCCGCCCGGCAGCGGTTGGCGGGCGCGCTGGCGGGGTTGTCCCGCAAGCATCGCGACACGCTGCTGCTCGTGTGGTGGGCGGACCTCACGTACGAGGAGGCGGCGCAGGCGCTGGGGGTGCCGGTCGGGACGGTGCGCTCACGGATCAACCGGGCCCGGTCCGCGCTGCGGCGCGCGCTGGCGGGGCTGGACCTGGAAGGAGCGGGCAAGTGAACGAGTTCGATCTGCTGAAGAGGATGCGTGACGAGGTGCCGGAGCAGCACGACATGCGGAGCGTGGAACGCCGTCTGGAGGAGATCCGGGCAGGACACGGGCCGGTGGAGCGTCGCCGGCCCGCGCTCCGGCTCCGGTGGGGTCTCGCGCTGGCGGCGGCGTGCGTCGTGGGCGTGGCGGCGGTACAGCTCGCCAGGAGTGACGCCCCGGCAGTTGGGGGCCGTACCGCGGTGCCGCACCAGCCGGTCGCGGCGGCGGTGGTGCTGGAGAAGGCCGCGCTCGTGGCCGCGCGGACCAGGACGGTCGCCCCGCGGCCCAGCCAGTGGTTCTACGAGAAGCGGTCGCAGCACATGCTGGGCAAGGATCTGCCCGCGTCCGAGATGTGGCACCGGCTCGATGGCCGAAGGATGGCCGTTCGCTCGGCCAAGGGCGACAGGCTGAAGATCACTGACGCCGAGAGGGGGCCCACGCATCCGGGGAAGACGTTGCAGGAGCTCCAGGCGCTGCCTGCTGACCCTGACGCCCTGCTCGAGCACTTCCGCACCATGGATCGGGAGCTGACGCCGCTGTCGATCTGCGAGCCCCGCTGCCCTGCGGGGACGGAGCAGGACGTCAAGGCGTGGGGGGCCATCGGCTGGTACATGGGCCACGGCGCGCTGGTGCCGCCGGACAAGGCGGCGGCGATGTACCGGGCGCTGGCCAGGATCCCGAACGTCACGATCGAGGAGAACGCCACGGACGGCGACGGACGCTCCGGTATCGGCGTGGTGCTCGACCTGGGCGATGCCGGTCGCGGAATTTACATCCTGGACGCCGCCGATTACCACTACCTCGGCTTGAAGGTGATCTACAGCGAAGGGGAATCGGCGATGTCCGTACTGAACTCCGGCATCGTGGACGAGCCCGGTCAAGTGCCCTGATCTCCCGCCGGGGTGGCGGCGAAGGAAGCCTCCCCTGCGGCGGACGGCTCGTCTTCGCCGTCCTCGCGCCACAGGCCCAGGCCGATGGGGTGCCCGCTTCCCGCGCCCGGCCTACGCTCAGCAAAGCTCGCCTGTGATGATCCACAGGTGGCCGAACGGGTCACGGACGCGGCCCGAGCGCTTGCCGAAGGGCCGATTCTCGATCGGCACGACCACTTCAGCGCCGTGGGCGATTATGCGTTCGCCGGCCGTGTCCGGGGCGTCGACCTCGATCTCGAGGAGGACCGCGGAGCCGCCGAGGTCACCGGGTGAGAGCCACCCCCACGAGGGGACCGCCGGGGAGACCCGGAAGGGTGTCAGGAGGGTATTCAGGTCTTGCGTGACAACATGATCTTGAACGCCCTCTGCTCATGCCTGATCATCGGGTCTGGAGCATAGGAGCCACTCGTCCAGTCGAACCAATGAGTCTGGTTTGACACACCAATACGTATACTGAGGGCATGAGTGGAGCCGTCGCGGCGCGTGGCCGGATCGACAAACGGCAGGCGATCCTCAACGCCGCGTTCACCATTTTCGCCCGAGCGGGATACGCCCAGGCCGCGGTGGACATGATCGCGGCTGAAGCGGGAGTGGCCAAGGCCACCGTGTACAGCCACTTCGGCGACAAGGAGAACCTGCTCCGCGAAGCCATCGCCGCCTCCGCCGACCAGGCGCTGGCCGACAACCTGTCCGCGATCGACCAGCTCGCCGACCGCGGCACCGACCTGCGCGCAACTCTCGAAGGGGTCGGCCTGCGTCTGCTCCAGTGCTATTGCGACGATCGATCCTGGGCACTACGTCGGCTGCTCTCCGCCGAGATCAACCAGTTCCCCGATCTGCTCGACATCATCCACACCCGCGCGGCCGACCGCATCACCGAAACCCTGGCCGATCGATTCGCGCGCCTCACCGTCACCGGACGCCTGCACACCCCGGACCCACTCCTAGCCGCCGAACAATTCTTCGCCCTGCTGACCGGCCCGATGGACAAACGAGCACGCCTCGGCACCTGCCATGTCCCCGACGCCGAACTGCGGGCCCTCTCGCGCGCCGCAGTCCGCACCTTCCTCCAGGCATTCACCAGGAAACCAACCGAAATCGCCTAGCGCTGCGTCCCTCAATCGCCGTTGCCTGGCGTGGGGAGCAGGACGCTCCGGAGGTCGTCACTTGGAGTGATACCCCCCGCCTCCGCATGTTTGATCGCGGGCCGGAGAAGATGTCGGACTCGTCAGCTAGTACTCCAGTGACATTTCGCGATCATGGTGTGGATCTGCGCTGGTAGTGGCAGTGCCGAGCGGTGGCCTGGTGGCGTCGGCGCCAGTATGACCAGCGCAGAACGTCGGTGACGGAGCGGTGCCGGGTCAGCACGAGCACGGCGAGCAACCGGCGGATCTCAGGCAGCGTCAATGGGATGTGGTGCTGGCCGCTGGGTGGCTGGGCGGTGGCGATGGCGGTCAGTACGGCCAGGGCGAGCATGGCCAGGGTGATGCGCGGACGTCATCGCGCATGGCGTCGGCGTCCCAGCGAGCGGTACGCAGCAACCGCTGCAACGCCTGTGGGCCGCTCAGCCCGGCGTGTTCGGCCAGGTTCCAGCAGTTCTTACGGTCGATGTCGGCCAGCAGCCCGCGCACGTACGCGCTCGCCGCGCGACGGGGTTCGACGCGGCCGAACCGGCCGGCGATCCGGATCATCAGCTCGTTGAAGATGACCATCCAGCCGTCAGGGTCTACGCTGTGGCTCGCGGCCACCGCACGGTCTTTTGTTGTCTTCACAAACCACGAATGATCACGCGGTGGCCGTCGCCATGTGACACCGACCCCTCAAGATCGCGAAGTGTCACCGGAGTACTAGTGTCCTGAGTCATTAATTCCTCTAGTGTTCTTGGCTATGGGACGTCCGGGACCGAAGGTTGAGCCGCTGCATCTAACCGATGCCGAGTGCGTCGAGCTTGAGCGGTGGGTACGGCGGCGCAAGGGTGCCCAGGACTTGGCTCTGCGGGCCAGGTTGATTCTGGCGTGTGATGCGATCGGCGAGGACGGCTTGCCGGTGTCCACCAAGGTGGTGGCCGAGGAGATCGGTGTTTCGCGGGAGACGGTCTCGAAGTGGCGTCGGCGTTTTCTGGCGGACCGGCTGGCGGGTTTGGCCGACGAGGCGCGTCCGGGACGGCCGCGGACGGTGCGTGATGAGCAGGTGGCGGAGCTGGTCGCGCGCACCCTGGAGACTAAGCCGGCCAACGCCACGCATTGGTCGACGCGCTCGATGGCCAAGCAGGTGGGCCTGTCACAGTCGACGGTGTCGCGCATCTGGCGGGCTTTTGGCCTGCAGCCGCATCGGTCGCAGACGTTCAAGCTGTCAGCCGATCCGTTCTTCGTGGAGAAGGGGGTCTTTCCCCTTGAACGTAGACACCTTGGAGACTGGATCTTGAGGTCCAGGGGAAGAGATGTCCCTGATGGTGATGAGGAACTACCCGCCCGAGTTC
>NZ_SSXE01000117.1 GCF_021699195.1 Nonomuraea sp. MG754425
GCTCATTCCTGGGCCCCCATCGGCCGCCACCGGCCCACCCTGCGATCGAGCAGGCCGACGACCAGGTTCAGCAGCGCCGCGATCACGCTGAGCACGACGAGCGTGGCGAACACGCCGGCGGTGTCGAACTGGGCCGCGGCGTCGTTGATCAGGTAGCCGAGCCCCCGGTTGGAGGCCACCAGCTCGCCGATCACCGCGCCGATCAGCGCGTACGGGATGGCCACCTTGAGCCCGGTGAGCAGTCCGGTCATCGACGACGGGACGACCACCTTGAGCATGATCTCGCGCCGGCCGCCGCCCATCAGCCGCACGGCGTCCACGAGGCCGCGGTCCACCTCCCGCACGCCCGCGGCGGTGTTGAGGAAGACGAGGAAGAACACCGTCGCCGCGGCCAGCAGCACCTTCATGTGCATGCCGATGCCGAACCAGACGATGAACAGCGGCGCCAGCGCCACCTTCGGGATCGAGTACAGCGCCATGACGAACGGGTCCAGCACCCGGTAGAGCCGCGGGGCCGAGGCCAGCAGGAAGCCGGTCAGCGCGCCGGCCGCCGCGCCGAGCAGGAACCCGTACACCACCTCCTGGACGGTGATCCAGGTGTTGGACCACAGGGTGCCGTCCTCGTTCCACTCGACCAGGCGGGTCCAGATGTCGCTCGGCCGGCTCGTGAACGTGATGTCGAACCACCGCTCCGCGGCCAGCTCCCACATCACCAGCAGCGCCACGAGCAGCAGCGCCCGTGCCGACCACACGGTGACGGCGCCGCCGTGCCTGCTCCACCAGCTCCGGTGGAAGCGGACCGTCTGGGGCCTGACGGTCATCCGGCCGCCTCCCGCAGCGCCTCGGTCAGTTCGCGGTGCAGGGCGAGGAAGGCCGGGTCCAGCCGCAGTTCGCCGGCGTCCCGGGGCCTGGGCAGGCCGATCGGCCGGTCGAGCACGATGCGGCAGGCCGGGCCGAGCACCACCACCCGGTCGCCGAGCAGCAGCGCCTCCTCGATGTCGTGGGTCACGAACACCACCGTCTGCCCGCTCTCCCCCCACAGCCGCAGCAGCTCGGCCTGCAGCTCGCCGCGGAGCTGGGCGTCGAGGGCGCCGAACGGCTCGTCCATGAGCAGCGTCTCGGGGTCGCCCGCCAGCATCCTGGCCAGGCTGACCCGCCGCCGCATGCCGCCGGACAGCTCGCGCGGGTAGTACCGCTCGAACCCCACCAGGCCGACCTTCGCGATCAGCTCGGCCGCGCGCTCCCTGCGGCGCTCGGCGGGCACGCCGCCGATCTCCAGGGGCAGCTCGACGTTCCTGCGCACGCTGCGCCAGGGCATGAGCGTGTCCGACTGGGTGAGGTAGCCGACCTCGGTACGCGGGCCCGCGACCGGCAGGCCCCGGTAGACGACCGTGCCCGAGGTGGGCGTGGTGAGCCCGGCGAGCAGGTTGAGCATGGTCGACTTGCCGCAGCCGCTGCGTCCGAGCACCGTGACGAAGCCGCCCTCCGCGATCCGCAGGTCGAAGTCGTGCAGCGCCACGATGGCGAGGTCGTCCTTGACGAACCGCTTGGCCAGCCCGGACACCTCGATGACCGGACCGCTCATCGCGCGCCCGCCAGCCATCTCGAGTTCTCCACGGCCATGGTGCGTACGTCCTTGTCGGTGAACCCCTCCGCCGTCAGCCGGTCGGCGAGCAGCGCCAGACCGTCCTCGACGGGCGGGTTGAACGGCTGGCCGAGGTCGCTGGAGAGCACGGAGTGCTCCGGGCCCGCCGCCGCGATGTGCTCCAGCCAGGTCTGCCAGGAGACCTTGCCGCTGTGCGGGGTGGTGAAACAGCGTTCGAGCAGCGCGCCCTTGGCGGCCAGGGCCCGCTGCCGCTCCACGGCGACGCGCTGGGAGGTGAACTCGGGATGGGTGACGACGATGCGCCGCACGCCCTCCTCGACGGCCGCGGCCACCACGGCGTCGATCTCGTCCGCGCCGAGGTGGCCGGTGGCGAGGGTCAGGTCGTGCGCGGCGATCAGCCGCAGCACCTGCCGGGTGCGGTCGAGCACGCCGCCGCCGGGGGCCACCACCTCGACCGGGTCGGCCGCCATGCCCGCCGCGCGCAGCTCGTCCTGGAGGCGGGCCCACATCGGCGGCGTGGCCCCCTCGGGGTCGGCGGCGGTGCAGGCCCGCTGGTTGGCGCTGTCCACGGTGGGCAGCCAGACGACCTGGGCGCCGCCGCGGGCGGCGATCTCGACGGCGACCGGGTTCATGCCGCCGACGGCGGCGTTGAGGGTGATCGCGCCCACCGCGCCGAAGCCGGGGACGGCGGCGCGGACCACCGCGGCCCGCTCGGCGGTGGGGACGTAGTGGGACTTGAGCACGTAGCCGGCCAGCCCGACGTCGGCGAAGCGGGCGGCGAGCGTGAGGTCGTCGATCCGCCTGCGCATCACGTCGGGCGCGACGTGGATGTGGATGTCGTAGGCGCCCGCGACCAGTTCGCGGGCTCGCGCGGAAGGCTTGGGATGATCGGGCATGCCTGTCTCCCATGTTGTCGCCATGCTGCTGCAACAGATTGTTAACAATATGGGTGACAAGCGTCAAGGGTGATCTATGGGGGCGGTCGGATCGCCGTGTCCGATGGGCCCTGGATCACACCGAGCGCTCGCATCGCCGACTGCGGATGAATCATCTTCCCGCGATTGTCAACAATCGTGCGGACACTTAGCGGGGACGGCCGGCCGATCCCCGATCAGATGACGCTGCCGTCCGCGACCTGGCGGAACACCACGGTCGCCCGGTATCGGCCGTCGTGTCCCGGATCCGCCTCCGACGCGGCCGACACGACGTACACCTCCGCGTCGGCCCCGAAGAAGCGCACGGCCTCCTGGGCCGCCCTGATCCGGAGTTCTTCCGGGCCGGACCCGGTCACATGGGCCGTGAACTGGATGGGGAAGCTCGTGAGCTGGTGGATCCGGTCGAGGCCGTGGTCACTCATGGGAGCACCCTTCGCACGCGTTCGCACAGGAGAAGCGGATCACTCGCGACGGTAGCATCCGGGACGGACCTCGACCCGCCCCCGGCCGCCGCAGCGCAGGCCGGGGGCGATGCCGGTCCCGGCCACCCTAGGAATCATCGGTATGCGCCAGGTATGCCAGGAGCACTCCGGCCGGCCCGCCGACGGCGGCGGCGGATGCGCGGGCCGACGCCCGTCGGCGGATGCGCGCGCGGGCACCTGTCGGCCGAATGCGTGGGCGGGCACCTGTCGGCCGGATGCGTGGGCGGGCGCCCGGAGCCGCGACAATGGCAGGGTGGGTCCACATCCAGCCGTCGCCGACGTCCGCCGCGCCGTCCGCGAAGCCCTGGCCGACGTGCGCGAGGACGCGCTCGTCCTCGCGGCCTGCAGCGGCGGGGCCGACTCGCTCGCGCTGGCGGCGGCCCTGGCGTTCGAGGCTCCCCGCCTGCGCCTGCGCGCCGGCCTCCTGACGGTGGACCACCGGCTCCAGCCCGGTTCGGCGCAACGCGCCCGCACGGTCGCCGACCTGGCCACCGAGCTGCGGCTGACCCCGGCGGAGGTCCTCACGGTCACGGTCGGCACCGAGGGCGGCCCCGAGGCGGCGGCCAGGGACGCGAGATACGCGGCCCTCGCCGAAGCCGCCGACCGGCTCGGAGCCGAGACGGTGCTGCTCGGCCACACCCGGGACGACCAGGCCGAGACCGTGCTGCTCGGCCTGGCCAGGGGCAGCGGCCCGCGCTCGCTGTCGGGCATGGCGGCCACCGCGGGCCGTTACCGCCGTCCCCTCCTCCACCTGCCTCGATCCACCACCGTCGCCGCCTGCCAGGCACAGGGCCTGTCCCCGTGGGACGACCCGCACAACGCCGACCCCCGCTACACGCGCGTCCGGGTCCGTCACAAGGTCCTGCCGCTCCTGGAGGCGGAACTGGGGCCGGGGGTGGCCGACGCGCTCGCCCGCACGGCCGCCCTGGCGCGGGAGGACGCCGACGCGCTCGACGAGTGGGCCGACACCGCGTACGACGCCTGCACGTACGACGCCTGCGCCACCGCCGAGCCGGTGACCGGCGGGCCGGTGAGGCTGACCGTGGCCGAGTTGGAGCGGCTGCCGAGCGCCGTCAGGCGGCGGGTCCTGCGACGGGCCGCGATCACCGCCGGAACGCCTTCCGGCGCGCTGTCGGCCACACACGTCCTGGCCGTCGACCGGCTGGTCACGCACTGGCGTGGGCAGAAGGCGGTCAACCTACCCGGCGGCCTGTCCGCCCTCCGCCGAAACGGCCTCCTGACCTTCACCACGCCCGGCTGACCCCGTACGGTGATCCCTCAGCACGCCGAAACGGGGGCGGCACTCGTCGAGTGCCGCCCCCAGGCTGACCCCACCTTCCGGATGTGCAGGATCCCTCACGCACGCCGGCGTTTGGGCATCATGCCGAGCGAGGCGCACGCCAAGCCCGTCACAAGGATGACCGCTCCCGTGATGACGTTGCTGACGATCGTGGCGGCGCCGGCTCCGTGCGGAGACAGCACCCACGGCGCGATGATGGTCCAGACGCCGATGATCGGCAGCACCCAGGAAAGCCCGTGGGTGCGGCTGTTGGCCGATGCGATTCCGGCCGCCAGCAGGGCCACCGCTATCCCGGTGATCAGATTGCTGACGGTCAGGTTCGTACGGCCGAATATGCCCACCACCCATGGCGAGATCGCCAGGTAGAGCCCGGCCAGGAAGGCGAGCCCGCTGACGGACTGCCCTGACGGCCGTTGCGCCGCCATGTCGTAGCGATCGCGAAGCGCGGCGATGTCGGGGTGATGACCGATGTCGGTGTGCTGGCCGACGTCGGTGTGACGGCCGACATCGTAAGTGGGGCGCGTCGGCTGGTCAGCCATGGCTGACACCACCTTTCCGCTGAGAGGTTCGTTCATCGATCCCATGCCCACCCCGTCGAGCCAATGCCCCCGATCAGGTAAACGTCTCCCCAGATCCTCACGCGGTAACGCGGTACCACGGCCAAAAGGATCTATCCGCGGCATTGACCAGCGCAAACGCCACCGGACCGGCGCGGCCGGGTACGACGAGCCTGCCGTCCGCCAGGAAGCCGCCGTGACCATCGCCGCCGTCAACGAATGGCTGTGACCTCACCGCTTACGGGCCAGAAGTTGCACCGCCTGTGATCGGTGGCCGTTCATCGTGACAACGTCGATCCGGCGCTCGTCCACAACCTCGAAGTCCGAGAGAAGAGCGCGCAGCTCGGCCAGGTCGTGGTGTCGGCACACCGCACCGTCGTCAGTGGCGAACACCCCATATGGGGTGCCGAACTGCTGGGCATGCGCGGCATAGCGGGCCCGGTTTCGCTCGTCGTCCTGCAGGAGCACGTCGCTGACGTAGAGCAGCCCCCCGGACGTCAGGACACGGCTCAGCTCAGCGACCAACGCCCGCTGGGCGTCAGCCTCGGGGACACACGTCAGCACCGCGAACAGCAGAACCACGTCGAAACTCGCCGATGCATGAGCCGACTTCGGCGGAGACTTCAGGACCGCGAAGCGCAGATCAGGCATCAACTGGCGACCCCGCGCGATCAACCCGGGAGACAGGTCCACGCCGGACACATCGGTGAAGCCGTGTTCGCCCAGCTCAGCCATGACACGGCCGTACCCGCAGCCGTAGTCCAAAACCCGAGCGGTCCGGCTCACCCCTTGCAACCAGTCGGGATTCACCGGGTGGGTGAATGTCTTCGAGACGCCGACGGTGTCCCAGTACGCGACCTGACTGCCAAGATCCTTCATGCGAGTGCAGCATACGGCCCTCCGGAATCCCGCACGCCCTGGTCACGCCAATACCTGCGGTTGGGACGCTCGGTCTACGACCGGCCCCGATCGGATGGGAGCAGGCGTTCGCGGCCTAAGCGCGGGACTCATCGGCGATTAGTCGTTGGACCGCCAAGTCCTCCCGCTTCCACTTGTCCCGGGGGTGGCCGCTTCTGACCGGACCGTGCTGGACAAACGCCTTCAGACGCTTCGTCACCAGTGGGTGCCGCTGACGGCCGTCCACCTAGCTCGCGCGGGGGAGGCGATTCACCCTCACAGGTGATCAACCGTCCTCGAGGCCCGTAGAAGGTACAGCCATGGCGATCAAACTCTTGCATGCGGCCCCAGCCACCAGCGACAGAACTGAGGCAGAACTGGGATCCCCGCAGCGGCGAGCAACCCGTGCGAGGTGGCGTGCCGCAGTGATGACTCAGCCGCACGCCACCCCATCTGACGTGCGAAGTTCTCAGCGGACCGGAAGCCCGGTAACGGCGCGGCCGATGATCAGGCGCTGGATCTCGGACGTGCCCTCGAAGATCGTGTAGATCTTGGCGTCGCGGTGGAAGCGCTCCACCGGGTGCTCCCTCGTGTAGCCCGCGCCGCCCAGCACCTGGATCGCCTGCTCGGTCACCCACACCGCCGTCTCGCCCGCCACGAGCTTCGACATCGAGCCCTCCGCCTGCTCGAACGGCCGGCCGTTGCGGGCCATCCACGCGGCCCGCCAGGTCAGCAGGCGCGCCATGTCCACGCGGGTGGCCATCTCGGCGAGCAGGAACGCGATGGCCTGGTTCTCGCCGATCCGGCGGCCGAACTGCTCGCGTTCGCGGGCGTAGTCCCTGGCGTACTCGAAGGCCGCGCGGGCGATGCCCACCGCCATCGCGGCCACCGACGGGCGGGTGGTCTCGAACGTGCGCATGGCCCCCTGCTCCCCGGCCCGCTCCCCCTTCCGTACCCGCGCCAGCCGGGCCTCCAGCTTCTCCTTGCCTCCGAGCAGGCACGAGCCGGGTACCCGGACGTCCTCGAGGACGACCTCGGCCGTGTGCGAGGCGCGGATGCCGTGCTTGCGGAACTTCTGCCCCATGGACAGCCCCGGCGTGCCCGGCGGGACGACGAACGACGCCTGTCCCCTGGTCCCCAGCGACGGGTCCACGGAGGCGACGACCACGTGGACGTTCGCGATGCCGCCGTTGGTGGCCCAGGTCTTGACGCCGTTGAGCACCCAGTCGTCCCCGTCGGGGACGGCGCGGGTGCGGATGGCGCCGACGTCGGAGCCCGCGTCCGGCTCGGAGGCGCAGAACGCGCCGAGCTTGACGTCGTTCTCGGTGCCGAACATCTGCGGCAGCCACTCCCCCATCTGCTCGGGGGTGCCGTTGGCGGCCAGCGCGGCGGCGGCCAGTCCGGTGCCGGTGATGGACAGGCCGATGCCGGCGTCGCCCCAGAAGATCTCCTCGAACGCCACCGGCAGCGCGAGCCCGCTGTCCTCGAACCACTGGCCGGCGAAGAAGTCGAGGGAGTACAGCCCGGCCTTGGCCGCTTCCTGGATGACCGGCCAGGGGGTCTGCTCGCGCTCGTCCCACTCGGCGCCCGCGGGGCGGATCACGTCGCGGGCGAACGCGTGCACCCAGTCGCGCACCTCGGCCACGTCGCCGCTCAGCTCCGGACAGAAGCCCGCCATACGTCCCCCTCAAGTTACCGGTGGTAACACCCTACCGGCCGGTAGCGCCGGGCCGGAATGCCCGGTCGGCCGCAAACCCTCGGTAATATTGCGGTCACTCTCCGAAGGAGCACGGTTGAACCGCTGGCTGATCGCGCTGCTCGCCGCCCTCACCGCCGCGGCCGGCTACCTGCTGCTCGCGCCGCCCGCGACCATGCGCGCGACGGCCCGCTTCGACCGGGCCGTGGGGCTGTATCCGGGCTCCGACGTGCGGATTCTCGGGGTGCGGGTGGGGCGGGTGCGCGCGGTCGTCCCCGAGGGGGCACGGGTGCGGGTCGAGCTGGAGTACGACGCCGCCCACAAGGTCCCGGCGTCCGCGCAGGCGGTCATCGTGGCCCGTTCCGTCATCGCCGACCGGTACGTCCAGCTCACGCCCCCGTACACCGCGGGCCCGGCGCTGGCCGACGGCGCGACGCTGCGCGTGGCCCGCTCGCCCGTCGAGATCGACGAGGCGCTGCGGGCCTACGACCGGCTCGCGGTGGCCCTCGGCCCGCGCGGGGCGAACGCCGACGGCGCGCTGTCGCGGCTGCTGCGGGTGTCGGCCGAGACGTTCGGCGGCCAGGGCGAGAGCGTGGGCGCCACCGTGCGCGGGCTGTCCGACGCCGCCGCCACGCTGGCCGCGAGCGGCGAGGACGCCGCGCAGACGGTTCGCGATCTGGCCGTCGTCACGGGCGCGCTGGCCCGCGACGACACCGCGGTCAGGGCGTTCATGAAGGATCTGGCGGGGGTGTCACGGCAGCTCGACGGCGAGCGGGACGAACTGCGCGCCGTCCTGGCCGGGCTGTCCGGCACGCTCGGCGAGGTCGCCGACTTCGTCGAGGACAACCGGGGCGAGATCACGGCGAGCACCCGCGACCTCGCCCGCCTGACCCACCTGCTCGTACGCCAGCGCGAGTCCATCGAGACCTTCCTCGACACGGCGCCGCTCGCGCTGAACAACGCGAACAACGCCTACGACCCGGCCAGCGGGACGTTCCGGACCCGGCTGAACCTCAACGGTCAGACCGACGACGTCGCCATGTGGGTCTGCTCGCTGCTGCACGCGGTGGACGGCCGGTGCGAGAGCCTGCTCAAGGGGCTCAACCCGGCGGGGCGGGCGGCAGGGCGGGCGGTGGCGTTCGACACGTCGTGGCTGCTTCCCGACGCCCGCGCCGGACGGCCCGACCTCACCCTCGGCGGCCTGGTCCTGCGCGTGCGCTGACCCGCCCCGAGCACGGCCACCGTCACAGTGGGGGGCACCGTCAGGGCGTCCGGGCCGGCTGCTTCGCGGCCGTCCGGGTGGAGGCCAGGACGGCGAGGGCGGCCAGGGCCATGCCGATCGCGAGGCCGTACACGAGTGGGGTGAAGCCGCCGAACGCGGCGGCCACCTGCGGCCCGGCGCTGCCGCCGACCGCCAGCGCGGCGGAGAACAGCGCCAGCGCGGTGCCCCGGACGCGGCCCGCCTCGGCGGAGACGGCCTCGTTCATGCTGGGCAGGCCGCCGGTGATGGCGGCGACGTACAGGGCGAGCAGCAGCACCAGCGCGGCGGTGCCGGTCATGCCGATGACCGCGAGCACGAGCGCGCCGGCCGCCAGGAACGCCGCCGCCCTGGTCGTCGTGCGGATCCTGGCCAGCCAGGGCATGAGGAGCGGCACCAGCACGATCGACGGCAGCCCGGCCGCGCGCAGCGCGAGGAGGTCGGCGGGCGAGTTGCCGCCGTAGATCTGCAGGCCGGTGTAGACGGCCACGAATCCGGCCATCAGCATGACCGTGGCCAGGTAACGCAGGCTCAGCACGCGGTGGAACAGCAGGCCGGGCAGCGGCCGGTACGCCGACAACACCGATCCCACGCCCGCGCGGAGCCCGTGCGTCGGACGAGTGGCCTCGCGTGGCGGGTCGGGCAGCATGACGGCGCGTACGCCCAGCGAGGCGAGCACGAGCCCGGCCGCCGAGATGGCGAACATCCCGCGCCAGCCGATGGACTCCACCAGGAGTTGGGCGGCGACCTGGAGCGCCACGGCCGAGGCGAGGAACGCCCCCGTCACGGCGGCGACGGTGACCACGCGGCGGCGCGGCTCCAGCCGTTCGGCCAGGTAGGCCAGCCCGGCGGGCGGGAACATCGCCACCGTCACGCCCTGCACCGCCCGCAACGCCATCGCCGCCTCGGGCGAGGGGCTCAACGCGACCAACGCCGTCGTCACGGCGGCCAGCGGCAGTCCGATCATGAGCAGCCTGCGACGGCCGTACCGGTCGGAAAGCGGGCCGAAAATGAGGAAACCGGCACCGTATCCGATGCCGAACACGGTCACCAGCCACGTCAGCCCGCCGGCCGAGGTCCCCCAGCCGGCGGCCATGTCGTGCAGGAGCGGGATCACGACGTACAACTGGCCGCTGACCAGGATCGCGGTGAGGGTGAAGGCCGTCAGCGTGCCGGCGAAGGGGGCGGTGGCGGGCGGCGACGGGGGACGCAGCCGCGGGGTGGCGGAAACAGTGCAGGTCATGGTCCGGGACGCTAACCAACCAACTGGTTGGATGTCAACCGTATGGTTGGTTTCCAACCAACCGGTTGGTGGGTAGGATGTCGCCATGACACCCAAGGTCTCGACCGCCGCCACCCGGGCCGCGCTGCTGGAGGCGGCCCGGGAGGAGTTCGCCGCGTACGGGGTGGCGGGCGCGCGCGTGGATCGCATCGCCGAGCGCGCCGGCGTCAACAAGGAGCGCATCTACGGCCACTTCGGCAGCAAGGAGAAGCTGTTCGACGCGGTCATCATGGAGGCGCTCGACGACCTGACCGCGCAGATCGCCCTGCCCGGGGGCGACCCCGTCGACTACGTGGCCAAGCTGACCGACTACTACCAGTCGCATCCCGACCTGGTGCGGCTGCTGATGTGGGAGGCGCTCAACTACCGCGAGCAGGACCTGCCGGCGGGGCGGGAGACCCGGGTCGAGCGCTGCGCGCGCAAGACCGCCTCGCTGGCGGCCGGCCGGGGCGAGGAGCCGTCGGCGGCGACGGCGCGCATGGTGTTCATGCTGACGGGGCTGGCGCTGTTCCCGTCGATGATGCCGCAGCTCGGGCGGATCATCCTGCGGGACGCGGCGGACGACCACGAGGCCATCCGCGACCAGATCGCGGACTTCGTCGCCGCCGCGCTCAAGTAGTCCGCGCTCAAGCAGGCCGCGCTCAAGTGGTGCGCGCTCAAGTGGTTTGGCCGGGTCGCTACCCGGCGTGCGCGGCCACGACCACGGTCCGCACGCCCCGCGCCTCGAACGGCTCCAGGGCCTCGGGGGCGGCGCTCGCGTCCGTCACCAGGGTCCAGGCGTCGGGCATCCGGGCCCAGGCGTGGAACGGGCGGCGGCCCAGCTTGGCGGCGTGCACGAGCAGGTAGACATGGCGGGAGCGAGCCATCATCAGCTCCTTCATCCGGGTCTGCTGCAGGCTGGCCTCGCAGATGCCGTCATCGGCCGTCACGGCGTCGGCCCCCAGGAAGACCCGGTCGAACGTCATCCGGCTCAGCGCCGCCTCCGCCAGCGGGCCCACGAAGCCCTGGCTCACCTGCCGGAGCGTGCCGCCCAGGCACTCCACGTGCACGCCGGTGGCCCCCACCAGCTCCTGGAGGGCGTTCAGGCCGGTGGTGGCGATCGTGAGGTCAGCCGCGTGGCGCAGCTCGTGGGCCAGGGCCCCGGTGGTGGAGCCCGCGTCGAGCAGGATCGTCTCGCCGGGACGGACCTGGGCGGCGGCCCAGGCGGCGATCGCGCGCTTGGCCTCGAACGCCTCCCCGATGCGCTGCCGCAGCGACGCCTCGGGGTGGGTGACCACCGCCATCGCCCCGCCGTACGTCCGCGCCAGCAGGCCCTCGGACTTGAGGTGGGCGAGGTCGCGGCGGATCGTGGAGGCGGTCACGCCGAGCTGGGCCGACAGCTCCTCGACGCTGGCCAGCCCGGTGGTGGTGGCCAGGCGGACGATCTCGTCACGGCGAACCCGCGCTGCGCGGCCCATCGATGATCCCTTCCCCTCACCCGGCCTGCGCCGACGACAGCTCAGCCGCCTGGCGAAGCGCCTCGATCATGCTACCGGCGTCCGCCACGCCCTTGCCCGCGATGTCGAACGCGGTGCCGTGGTCCACCGACGTCCTGATCACGGGCAGGCCGACGGTGATGTTCACGCCCGCCTCCAGGCCGAGGATCTTGACGGGCCCGTGGCCCTGGTCGTGGTACATGGCCACGATGAGGTCGTAGTCGCCCCGTCCGGCCAGGAAGAACGCCGTGTCGGCGGGGAGCGGGCCGTGCACGTCCATGCCCTCGGCGCGCAGCCGTTCGAGCGCGGGGACGATCTTCTCCTCCTCCTCGCCGTAGCCGAACAGGCCGTTCTCGCCCGCGTGCGGGTTGATGCCACAGACGCCGATCTTGGGACGGACGACGCCCGAACCGCGTATCGCGACCTCGCCGCGCCGGACCGTCCGCTCCACCAGGCCGGGCTCGATGCGGGCCACCGCGTCGACCAGGCCGATGTGGGTGGTCACGTGGATGACCTTGACCTTGGACGTGGACAACATCATCGACACCTCCCCCGTGCCGGTCAGGTGCGCGAGCAACTCGGTGTGGCCCGGGTAGACGTGCCCGGCCGCGTGCAGGGCCTCCTTGTTCAGCGGGGCCGTGCAGATCGCCCGCACCTCGCCGGACATCGCCAGTTCGCCGGCCAGCCGGACGTACTCGTAGGCCGCGTTGCCCGCGACCGCCGACACCTCACCCCACGGCAGGTCGTCGGGCAGCAGGCCGAGGTCGATGACGTTGATCCGGCCCGGTTCGAACACGGCCTCGGCGATCCCGTCCACCGTGACCACCTCCGGGTTCACGCCGAGGAACCCGGCGGCCTTGCGCAGGCGTCCGGCGTCGCCGATGACGACCGGACGACAGAACGCGGCGGTCTCGGGCGCGAGCAGGGCTCCGACGACGACCTCCGGGCCTACGCCGGAGCCGTCGCCCATGGTGAGGGCAATGAGAGGGGTGCTCATGTCAGCCTTTCTGGTGCGAGGTGAGCGGCGATGCGGAGGAGGCTGTCGCGGTCGCCGAAGCTGCCCGGCCTGGTGACGACCGAACTGCCGTGGGGGGTGTGGCAGTGGACGGCGCCGTGATGGATCTGGCCCAGCGGGGTCAGCTCGTGGATCTCCAGCGCGTCGAGGACCCGCCTGGCCGTCTCGCCGCCGGTCAGGACCAGGTCGGGGGCGGGCGCGTGGCCGGTGAGCGCGGTCTTGACGATCTCGGCGAGGGTCGCGGCGAGTCCCGGCGGCCCCTGCCCGGTGACGGTCAGCACGGCCGGAGCCGTGGTCGCGGCCAGGGCGTCACGCAGGCGTCGTACGGTGTGCGCGCGGCGGGCGGGCGCGAGGTCGGCGGCGGCGTCCAGGACGACGGGACGGGCGCCGCGCGCGAGCAGCAGCCGGGCCTGCTCGGCGGCTCCGGGCTCGGCGGTCCCGACGACGACCAGCAACGGGCGCCTCGCGGCGGCGGCACGAGAAGCGACGGCACCAGGTGCGACGCGAGAGGTGGCGGCGCCTGAGGCAGCATCGCCAGGGGCGGCGACCTCAGCGGCGGTGCCGGACGCGGCGGCACGAGGGGCGGCGGCATCAGGGCTGGCGGCATCAGGGGTCGCCGTGGGCGGAGGGCCGGGGTCCAGGGTGCGGCCGAGGGCGGCGGCGAGGCCGCCCGCGCCGATGAAGCGGGCGCGCGGGTCGGCGAGGAGGGCGGCGGCGGCGATCGTGTCCAGGTCGGCGTCGGTCTCCGCGTCGCACACGGCGACCTTCCCGGCGGTCCGCGACAGCGCCCGCGCGACGGCGGCCTGCCCGGCGCGGATCGTGGCCAGCGGCACGAGCACGGACGGCGCACCGCCCAGCGCCTCGGCGACCGAACCCGGCGCCGGACCGGGCTCCGCGCACCAGGTGCGCGTTTCGCGCAGCGACAGCCCGCCCACATACGGAACTCCGCCGACGACCACCCGCCCGGCGGACGGCAACGCGGACGCGAACACCACAAGCGGGACGCCACCCGGCCCTGCCGAGAGCACACCGGAGGCAACGGGCCCGGCCCCGGAGGACACGGGCGCGGAGGACACGGGCGCGGAGGACACGGGCGCGGAAGAAGCAGGCGCAGGCGCGTCGGAGGCGGCCCCCGAGGGGGCTGCGAGGCCGGCGGGCGGAGCGGTGGATACGGCGGCATCGCGGGTGTCCGCCGGCAGGGTGGTGCCCGCGCGCGAGGAAGCCGCGTGCCAGGTAGCGGCATGACAGGTCGCGGCATGGAGGGTCGCGGCGACGGTGGCGGCGATGTTGCCTCGGAGCAGCGAGTCGATCTTGATGAAGACACGGCGGTCCCCCGTGTGCCGCAGCGCCTCGCCCACCCGTTCCCCGGCCCCCGCCCGGTACCGGCAGTCGAGATCGGCCACGACCACCGGGGCCGCGAACCCGTACGGAGGCCCGGAGAGCGTGATCCGCGCCGGACGCGCGGGCGACATGAGCACCGCGGCCGTCTCCGCCGCCCCCGACAGGTCATCGGCCAAGACGAACACGGACCCGGCCATCGGGCCCACCACCGAACCAGGCACCGAACCAGGCACCCGACCGAACACCGGACCAGACGCCGGGCCGGACACCGAGCCGGGTACCTGGCTCGGCACCGAACCGGACTCGGCAGCGAGCGCGGCACCGCACGCGACAGCGGGTGCCGGATCGAGCGCCGACCCGGGCGCCGGAACGGACCCAGCGCCGGCACCGTCCGGCTCCGGCGAAGTTGCGCGAATCACGCGCCGAGTATTGCACGAAACGCGCAGATTATGCCACAGTGGCCCGCAAGTGACGTCCACCTCCCGCCCGCCGAGACCGGACGTCCCGCCATCCGGACGACCTGGACGAGGGCGGCAGGCGACGGCGGCGAGAGGAGCACTCGAGATGACCCCGGAGCCCGTGCTCGGCACCATGACCTTCGGCGACACGGTGGACGCGGACACCGCCGGGCGCATGCTCGACCTCGCCCTCGACGCGGGCGTGACCGGCGTGGACACCGCCAACGGCTACGCGGCCGGCGCCTCCGAGGAGATCCTCGGCCCGCTGCTGCGCGGGCGCAGGGACCGGGTCGTGCTGGCGACCAAGGCGGGCATCCCGCACCCGGACGCCGGCGAGCACGCGCCCCTGTCGCCCGAGGGGTTGCGCCGGTCGCTGGAGGGCAGCCTGCGACGGCTCGGCACCGACCATGTGGACCTGTTCTACCTGCACCAGCCCGACCGGGCCACGCCGCTGGAGGACACCCTGGCCACCGTCGCCGAGCTGATGGCGGAGGGCAAGGTCGGCGACCTGGGCGTGTCCAACTACGCGGCCTGGCAGATCGCCGGCATGAGCCCGCGCCCGGTGGTCGCCCAGCAGCTCTACAACCTGCTGGCCAGGCGTGTCGAGGACGAGTACGCCGAGTTCGCCGTCGCCTCCGGCCTGCGCACGATGGTCTACAACCCGCTGGGCGGCGGCCTGCTGACCGGCCGGCACCGCTTCGACCAGGCCCCGCGGACGGGCCGGTTCGGCGATTCGCGACTGGCGGCGATGTACCGGCAGCGGTACTGGGACGCCGAGTTGTTCGAGGCGGTCGAGGCGCTCGGCACGATCGCGCTGGACGCGGGGCTGCCGCTCGCGGAGTTGTCGCTGCGCTGGCTGCTCGGCAGGCCGATGGTGAGCGCGGTGCTGCTGGGCGCCTCCAGCCTCGCCCACCTGCGCGCCAACCTCGACGCGCTGGCCGCCGGGCCGCCGCCCGCCGAGGTGTCCGCCGCCTGCGACGCCGTCGGGGACGCCCTGCGCGGCCCGATGCCCGCCTACAACCGCTGAACCGCCCATCCCCGAGCCGTCCCGCCGCAGAGGAGATCACAAGCACATGACCGCAGCCGAGTTCGCCCGCCGGATCCGCAACCGCGAACAGTGCGTCGGCTACTGGGTGGTGCTCGACGCGCCCGTCGCCACCGAGCGCCTGGCCAGGCTGGGCTACGACTACGTCGCCCTGGACGGCCAGCACGGCCTGATCGGCAACGCCGGCCTGCTGAGCAACCTCATGGCCATCGACGCGGGCGGCCGTTCGGTCGGGCTGGTCCGGGTCGAGTCGGCCGATCCGGCGGTCATCGGCCGGGCGCTCGACTTCGGCGCGGGCGGCGTGATCGTGCCGCTGATCGACAGCGCGCAGGACGCCGCCCGTGCGGTGTCGGCCGCCCGCTACCCGGCCGGGGGCCGCCGCTCGTACGGGCCCATGCGGTCGATGTTGCGCATCGGCCCCACCCCGGCGCAGGCCGACGCGAGCGTGCTGGTGCTGGCCATGATCGAGACGCCGGAGGGGCTGGCCCACCTCGACGAGATCTGCGCCGTGCCCGGCCTGGACGGCGTGTACGTCGGGCCGTCGGACCTCTGCCTGGCCGTGGGCGGCAGGTTCCCGAACGACCCGGAGGTGGCGGACGTGTTCGAGGCGGCCCTGGAGCGGGTCCGCACGGCCGCCGGGCGGGCGGGGATCGCGGCCGGTATCCACAACCCGACCGGCGAGCAGGCCGCCCGCCGCCTGGCCGAGGGCTTCACGTTCGCCACGGTGGCCTCCGATCTCGTCCATCTCGAGCAGGCCGCCGCCGCTCATCTGAATACCGTGAGAAGTACCTGACGCGCGATTCTGAAAAACGCCGCACAGCGGAATCACATTCACCATGAAAAGGGCTGGACCGGCTTTTCGCCCGCCGGGCGGCGATGCTAAATTGGAGCCGTACTTTTCGGCAGCCCTCATGGCGTCGATCAATGGCGCGCGAGAAAGGTGCGAGCCATGCCTCCGACGCCCGGCGTCGTCGCCTTGCCGTGGACTCGTCGTCTGCGATTCTGCACCTTCGCCTGCTCTTTCGTCTTCGCCGTCTGCGCCCTCCTCCAGGGCTGGCTCATGGTCAATGAGGAAATCGTGGAGTTGTCGTTTCGGCTCGCGGGCGACGAAGCGGCGGAAGCCTCTGCCGCGGCGCCGGAATTCCTCACCGGCTTTCGTGTCGTCGCGGCCTGTCAGGTGCTCGGGAATTCGCTGGGCATGTTCGCCTTACGCGGCTCCCCATGGTCTTACTGGACGGCGCTGTCGGTCAATCTCACGCAGGCGGGCGGCCTGCTCGGATTGATCCCCGCCCAGTTGTACCGGGCGGCATTGCGCGCCCATGGCCCGGCCGGTCTACTGCCCGCCTTCATGATCTGTGGCGGCGCGGTCGTGCTGGCCGTGCTGCTCATCAACAGCATCGTCCCGTTCCGGAAAATATGGCGGGAATTCCGAGCCTCCCTCATGAATGGTTAATCGCCGCCACCGGCCGCCGTGGCGAAAGCGACGGATTCGCGAGTTTCCGCCCGGCGCGGGACGGCGGGGACGAGCCAGGCCGCCACCGCCGCCACCGCGAGGATCGCGACGCCCACCCACAGGGCGGCCCGCAAACCGGAGACGAAGAGCGCGGACGTGCCGTGACCGCCGGCGGCGGCGAACACCCCGGCCAGCACGGCCACGCCCAGCACGATCCCGATCTGCCGCATCGCGTTGTTGACCCCGGCGGCCAGCCCCTGCTCGGAGGGGGCGACGAAGTCGAGCGGCTGCCTGGCCGCCACGGCGTAGAACAGCCCCATCCCGGCGCCCGCCACCACCATGCCCGGCCACAGCAGCGCGTAGGGCACGGCCGGCGACACCGCGACGGCGAACCACGCCAGCGCCGCCCCCTGCAGGACCGCGCTGGCCACCATCAGCCGCCGGACGCCTAACCGCTCGCCGAAGACCCCGGCGAGCGGCGCGACCAGGGCGGGCAGCAGTGTCCACGGCAGCGTGCGCACGCCCGCGTCGAGCGGCCGGTAGGCCAGCACGAGCTGCAGGAACTGCGTGAGCAGGAACACCGAGCCGAGCATGCCGCCCTGCACCAGCGTCGAGACGACGTTGGACAGCGTGAACCCGCGGCTGCGGAACAGCCCCGGCGGCAGGACGGGCTCGGCCGCCGCCCGCTCCCACCACGCGAACACCACCAGGATCGCCGCCCCGGCCACGAGCGGCGCCAGCACCTGGACGTGCCACCAGCCGAGCGTGACGCTGCGGATCAGCCCGAAGACGACGCCGAGCAGCCCCGCCATCATCAGCAGGATGCCCCGCACGTCGAGCCCGCGCCGCGCTCGCTCCCCCTCGGCGAGTGACAGCGTGGCCAGCGGCACGAGGACGGCCCCCACCGGCACGTTGATCCAGAACACGGCCTGCCAGGACCCCATCTGGACCACGGCCCCGCCGATCCAGGGCCCGAGCGCGATGCCGAGCCCCACCATGCCGCCCAGGCCCGCGATCGCGACGCCGCGGCGCTCGGGCGGCATGGTGCCCACCACGAGCGTCAGCGCCAGCGGGATGATCATCGCGGTGCCGAGGCCCTGGAACGCGCGGGCGAGCACCAGCATGCCGATGGAGCCCGCCAGGGCCGCCGCCGCCGAGGAGGCGGTGAACAGCACGAGGCCGAGGACGAAGACCCGCTTCCTGCCGAACCTGTCGCCCAGCGCCGCCGCGGTCAGCAGGAAGACGGCGTAGCACAGCGTGAAGATGTTGACCGTCCACTCCATGCTCTCCAGCGACGCGCTGAACTGCTCCCGGAGCGTGGGCAGGGCCGTGGTGACGACCAGGGTGTCGAGGGCTGCCATGAAGCTGGCGACACCGGCGATCAGGAAGGTGCGGAGCTGCATCGCGGTCTCCTAAGTATGGATACCTAAGATTACCACTATCTACATTCCAGCAGCGGACCACGGGTAGGTGTTGGCGTCGGCCAGCGCCTTGTACTTGTTGACGGCGTCGATCCGCGACACCGCGCCCAGTTTGTGGAAGATGTTGCGTAGGTGCCGCTTGACGGTCCCCTCCGTCACCGACAGGTGCGTGGCGATCTGACGATTGCTCATGGCGGCCCCCACCAGCGCGATGACCTCCCGCTCCCGCCTCGACAGCGGGCCCGCGTACCCGGCGTCCAGGTTCGCGATGGTGGCCTGCGGCACGGTCAGGGTCACCTGCTCCCCGGTGCCGGCCACGCTGCGCAGCGAGGCCACCAGGTCCCGGCGTGTGATTCCTTTGTGCAGATAACAGCGCACCCCCGCTCTGATCATCTCTTGCACGATCCGCGCGTCGTCGTACATGCTCAGCACCGCCACGACCGAGCGCGGCGACGCCTCGCGCAGCCGGCGGACGACCCCGCCGGGGCTGCCGTTCGGCTTGTCGATGTCGATCAGGACGATGTCCGGCCTGGTTCTCGCGATCAACGCGATGGAGGACTCGACGTCGGTCGAGTCCGTCAGCACGTAGAAATCGTCCTCGGCCAGGAGGACCTCTCCCAGGACCTCACGCAGCAGCCTGTGCTCGTCGACGATCACGATCCTGATGCCCGCCGGCCTTCGGAACCCCCCGTTCCGTCCATCCGATAACGATGGAGATTTTGTTGCCATTGCCCGCTCAGCCCACCATTCCCCAATTGGCATTTTGTCGCAAGGCGGCCAACTCGTACAAACGAACAATAGCGAAATCGCCATCAGCGAAGCAATACTTCGAATGTTATTCTAGCGTGAAGATTCCTGTTTTCTATATGTCGCCAATGTTTCCTCTCACGTAAGGGCACGTCCACCTGCATATAGAGAGCCCGCTCACCTGCGAGAGGTGAACGGGCTCTGCGGCGAAGCTAGTTTCGGACAGCCGGATCGGGAACGGCCGCGGGAGACGCCGCGGGGACGGCGCTCTGCTCCGGCTCGGGCATGCCGTGCCGTTCCCACCAGCGGGCCAGCGGCTTCGGCGACCACCACGCCCAGCGGCCCAGCAGCCGCATGGACGCCGGCACCAGCAGCCCGCGCACGACGGTCGCGTCCACGACGAGCGCCACCACCACGCCGACGCCGATCATCTTCAGGACGGTGACGTTGGTGATGACGAACGCGCCCACCACCACCCCCAGCAGCAGCGCGGCGGCCGTGACGATGCGGGCGGTGTGCTGCACGCCGATCGCCACCGACTCGACCGGGTCACGGGAGACCAGGTAGTGCTCCCTGATCCGGGCCAGCATGAAGACCTCGTAGTCCATGGCCAGGCCGAACGCGATCGCCGCGATCATGACGGGCATGTTGGCGTCGATGAACCCCGGCGCCGTGAAGCCGAGCAGCCCCGACAGGAAGCCGTCCTGGAAGATCAGCACCATCGCGCCGAACGCGGCCGACAGCGACAGCAGGTTCATCAGCACCGTCTTGATCGGCAGCGTCACCGATCCGAACGCCAGGAACAGCACCACGAACGTGACCACCGAGGTGATGAGCAACATCCATGGCAGCCCGTTCGCGATCATGGTGAGCATGTCGACGATCGCCGCCGGCCGGTTGGCGAACAGGGCCGTGGCGCCCTGCGGCGGCGGCTCGGCCCGCAGCTTCAGCACCACGTCGCGGATCTCCTGCCCGTAGGGGCTCATGGAGTAGCCGAGGGTGATGCGGGCGAGGTCGCCCTCGGTGCCGGTGACCTCGGCGCGGTCGATGCCCTCGATCTGCCCGAGCCGCTGGGCGAAGGCGTCGAGCTGGGCCTTGGCCTCGGGGGTGTCCGCCGGGCCCGGCATGCGCACGACCGTGCTGATCACCTTGGTGGGGTCGTAGGCGAACTCCTCCGCGAGCTGCTTGGTCACCACGACGCTGTCGGTGTCGGCGGGCAGCGCCCACTCGGCCGGCCGGGTCCAGACCGCGCCCAGCAGCGGGATGCCGAGCGCACCCAGGGCGAGGGTGATGCCCAGCACGACGGTGACCGGCCGCCGCATGACGGCGTGCGCCGTGCGGTACCACCTGGTGCCCTCGGGCTCGGTGCGGCGCCGTCCGAGCAGCGGGATGCGCAGCGAGTCGATGCGCCGCCCGGCCACCCGCAGCAGCGCCGGCAGCACGGTCAGCGCGCTGATCACGGCGAACAGCACGACGCTCACCCCGGCGTAGGCCAGCGAGGTCAGGAACCGGGAGGGGAAGACGATCAGGCCGCCGAGCGTGACGGCCACCGTGATGCCGGAGACCGCGACGGTGCGGCCGGCGGTGGCGGTGGCCTGGACGACGGCGTCCTCGACGTCGCGCCCGGCGGCCAGTTCTTCCCTGAATCTGTTGACGATGAGCAGCGCGTAGTCCGTCGCGAGCCCCAGCCCGAGGATCACCACCACGTTGATCGCGGCGGTGGACAGGTCGACCAGGCCGCCCACGACCCGCAGCACCGCGAGCGAGCCGACCGCCACCAGCACGGCGATGGCCAGCGGCAGCGCCGCGGCGACGAGGCCGCGGAAGACCACCAGGAGCAGGATGATCAGCAGCGGGAACGACAGCAGCTCGGCGCGGGCGAGGTCGCGGTTGCTGATCGCGTTGAACTGCTGGCCCACCGCGGTCAGCCCGCCGAAGCGCTCGGTGAGGTCGGGGGCGTCGAGCAGCGGCACGATCTCGTTGTAGACGACGACCTGCTCCTCCTCGACCGCGCCGGGGAGCTGCATGGCGACGTACGTCTTGTGCCGGTCCGTGGAGACGAAGTCGGCCGAGCCGGTGGAGTAGTAGGTCTCCACCCACTCGTAGCTGCCCTTCGGCAGCTTGGCGACGGTCTCCTCGATCCGCTGCTTGAAGCCCGGATCGTCCACGGTCATGCGCTGGCTCTCGTAGATGACCACGACGTCGGCGACGTGCCTGCCGAGTGTCCCGGCGAGCAGGCTGTTGGCCTCGGAGGACTCGCCATGAGGGTTGTCGAGCCCGGCGCCGCCCCCGAGGACGCCACCCGCCCCGGACCCCCAGACGCCGCCCAGGACGACGAACAGGATCGCGGCCACGAACACCCATAGTCGACGCCTGGCTACAAAGCGGCCAATGGTCGCAAACATCATCTCTCCTTGACGAGGCGATTCAGCTACCGATAGTAGAGCTTTCCACTATCGATAAACAAGAGGACGAGCGGCGAGTCCGCCGAGCAGTCCGCCGAGCAGCATGGTCAGCACGACCGTCCCCGCCCACATCTCCGGCGGCCAGCGCAGACCGGCCGCGAGGTGCAGCCCGGCGAGTTGCCCGGCGCACACCAGCCCGGCGTAGAGGGCGCCCGCCACGGGCAGCCGCAGCGGCGCGTCCGGCCCGCGCACGGTGTCGAGACGCACCAGCAGGCCGTCGGCGAGGACGGCGGCGGCCAGGGCGCCCGCCACGACGGTGAGGTGCGGCTGCGGGAACTCGTTGATCACCATCAGCCGGATCGCCACCCCCAGCACCAGCGCGGTGCCGGCGAACATGGTGGCCCGCCGCCGGTGCATCATCAGCAGCGGCACCGCCAGCAGCAGCGTGGTGACGAGGTAGCTGAAGACGCCCTGGACCACGAGGAACTCGTCGGGGGTGTCGATGATCCCGCCGTAGTCGCCGAACTGCGGCTCGTACGGGCGGGTCGGCGCGATCGTCATGATGGAGGCGCCGTAGTTGAGCAGCACCAGCGCGCCCATCACCGCGCCGGTCATCGAGGCGACGCCGATCACCGAGCGCAGGCCGCCCTCCCCCGAGGCCCACCACGAGCGCAGCGGGCTGGTGCCGAGCATGATGCCGCCGAGCGTGGCGATGACGTGGGTCGGGCTGAAGGACGGCAGCAGGCCGATCTCGATGCCGATCGTCTGGTGCCAGATCATGTCGCCGAACCCGCCGACGAAGAAGATCAGCGCCCCGATCGCGCCCAGCCGGTACCCCTCGGGCCAGCCGTCGCGCCACCAGCGCGGGTGACGGTCGCGGCGCAGGTGGGCGAGACGGAAGGTCCAGGCCGCGGTCAGGCCGTAACCGGCGTAGAGGACGGCGTGATAAGGGGTGAAGAACCCCTCCAGGGTCTCGATGACGTTCTTGTGCGCCCAGCCGTCGATGGCCAGCCCGGAGATCATGACAGCGCCGCAGAGCATCGCGACGAGGTCCTCGCGCGCACTGGCCCGCTCGCGCACGACGACGGTGGCGGCGGGAGTGGTGGTCGTCGTCATCGCGCTCACGGCCTGCGCCGCAGCGACGGGTCGGCCAGTTCGGGCGGCTGCCACCCGCGGTCGGCCGGGTTGACCGTCACGCCGGGCGGCACGATCTCGTCGATCGCGTCCAGCACGTCAGGGGTCAGCCGGACGTCGAGGGACTCCAGGTGGCTGTCGAGGTGCTCCATCGTGCGCGGGCCGACGATGGCCGAGGTCACCGCGGGGTGCTGCATGACGAACTGCAGCGCGAGCTGGACCAGCGACAGGCCCGCCTTGTCCGCCAGCAGGGCCAGCCGTTCGGCCGCGGCCAGCTTGCGCCGGTTCTCCTCCAGCTCCATGTCGTAGCGGGCGGGCAGCAGCGCGGAGCGCCGGCTGACGGGCAGTTCGGCCCCCTCGCGGTAACGCCCGGACAGCCAGCCGCCGGCCAGCGGGCTCCACGCCAGCACGCCCATGCCGTAGTCGCGGCAGACCGGCAGGAGGTCGGCCTCGACGGCGCGGGCCAGGATCGAGTAGGGCGGCTGCTCACTGGCGAACCGCTCCCGCTGCCGCCGCTCGGCGACCCAGTGGGACTCGACGACGCGGTGGGCGGGGAAGGTGGAGCAGCCGATGTAGCGCACCTTGCCGGCGCGTACGAGATCGGTCAGCGCGCCGAGCGTCTCGTCGAGGTCGACGGCCGGGTCGGGCCGGTGCACCTGGTACAGGTCGATCCGGTCCGTACGCAGCCGGCGCAGGCTGTCGTCGACCGCCCGCATGATCCACGCCCGGCTGTTGCCGCCGCGGTTGGGGCCCTCGCCCATCTGGCCGTGCACCTTGGTGGCCAGCACGATCTCGTCGCGCAGGCCGGTCTCGGCCAGCACCTGGCCGATCAGCTCCTCGGACTCGCCGTTGGAGTAGACGTCGGCCGTGTCGATGAAGTTCACCCCGGCCTCGACCGCCCGCCGGATCAGTTTCGCGGACGCGTCCAGGCCGTTCTCGCCCCACCAGCCGAACATCATCCCGCCGAGACAGATGGGACTCACCTTCAGGCCGGTCCGGCCAAGTAGTCGGTAGTCCATTACGATCAACTCCCAGAGCGGTCGAAAAATGGATACGTGAACTGTCTACTATCCTTTTCGATGGGTTGGCAAGGCCTGGCTCGTGGGTACGAGTGGGCGAGAGGGAGGAACCATGCGCATCGCGGAGTTGAGCCGCAGGGCCGATGTGCCGGTCCCGACGATCAAGTACTACCTGCGCGAAGGTCTCCTGTCCCCCGGCGAGCGCACCAGCTACAACCAGGCCCAGTACACCGACGAGCACGTACGCAGGCTCCGGCTGGTGCGGGCGCTGCTGGAGGTCGGCGGCCTGAGCGTGGCCGCGACCCGCGACGTCCTGGAGAAGATGGACTCCCCCGGGATGAGCCTCATCGACCAGGCGGGCAAGGCGCAGTTCGCGATGACCGTCGCGCCGCGCGTGGTCAAGGACGAGGCGTGGGAGGCCGGCACGAAGGAGACCGAGGCGCTGATCGAGCGCCTCGGCTGGAAGGTGCGCCAGACCAACCCCGCCCGGCTGACCCTCACCTCCGCGCTGGCGACCCTGCACCGCCTCGGCAAGACCGACCAGGTGAAACTGCTGGACATCTACGCCAGGGCGGCCCGCGAGGTGGCCGAGGCGGAGCTCGGCCGGCTCATCCAGGACTCCGAGCCCGAGGCCATCCTCGAGACCGCCGTGGTCTGGACGGCGCTCGGCGACGTCGTCTTCAGCGCGCTGCGCAGGTTCGCCCACGAGGACGTCGCCTACGGTGACGCCACCTTCGACGACGACTGATCCAGCAGCAGGTCGAGCTGCTCGATCGCCCCGGCCGCGTCGGCGAACAGGATCGCCTGCCAGCCCGCGGCCCGCGCGCCGTCACAGTTCTTGGCCAGGTCGTCGATCAGCACGCACTCCTCGGCGGGCACGCCCGCGCGGCGGGCCGCCAGCTCGTAGATCTCCGGGTCCGGCTTACGGCAGCCGACCTGCGCCGAGTTGACGACGTCGTCGAAGACGCCCTGCGGCGGCACCATGCGCCGCCAGTGCTCCTCCCACGCCGGGGGCATGTTCGAC
The DNA here is from genome assembly GCF_021699195.1 of Nonomuraea sp. MG754425. Lineage (GTDB taxonomy): Bacteria > Actinomycetota > Actinomycetes > Streptosporangiales > Streptosporangiaceae > Nonomuraea. Next base: position 24,551 of record NZ_SSXE01000117.1, read on the forward strand.
AGCATGCCGACGAACAGGCCGCGCTCGCGCACCCGGCGCAGGTGCGCCAGCCACTCGACGTTGGTGCGCCGGCCGTCGAACCAGGCGTCGGCGAAGCTGATGACCGGGGCCTCGATCCCCTGGGCGGCCAGTTCGGCGGCGATCTGGCGCAGCCACTCGTCCTCGGTGATCAGCGGGGTGTCGAGCGGGAGCATGAAGTCGTCGGTGTCGTAGCGGGCGGTCACGGCCGCGACGGCGGTCAGCAGCGGGTCGGGCGGCAGGCCGGTCTTCGCGCAGAACGCCGCGAACGTCTCTCCGACGGGCGGCGTGAGAACCCCGCCGAAATCCGTCCAGACGGCTTTTGTGGAAATCGTCATGGTAATACATTCCCGTATTTACCTCAGGCCGCCGTCAGCCGCCGATCAGGGCCGCATCACGTCCGGGTCAAGGCCATTCTCATCATTTCCGCCGCTAGCTATATTACGGCGCATGATTCCCTTCGCAGAGACACTCGGGGAGTTACTCGCTTTCCGGGCCCGGGAGAACGCCGCCAAAGTCGTCTATCGCTTTCTCCCGGACGGTGAGCGCGAATCTCACTCGCTCACCTTCGCCCGGCTCGATCTGGAGGTCCGCGCGCTGGCCTCGCGGCTCGCCGAAAAAGCGGCCCCGGGCGAGCGCGCGCTGATCCTCGCACCCGATCCGGCCGATTTCGTCCGCGCGTTCCTGGCCTGTCAGTACGCCGACGTGATCGCCGTCCCGATATATCCGCCGATGCCATTCGACAAGCGGCGCGGCACCTCGAACCTCCGGGCGATCGCCCAGGACTGCGCGCCCAGGACGATCATCTTCGCCGGCCCCGACGGCTACGAACGGTTCATCGCGGACAGCTCGCCGGAGATCGCCGCGCTGGAGTGGATCCGGGCCGACGAGATCGACGAGGGCCGGGCCGGGTTCCGGCCGGTGCCCGCCGACCCGGCCGGCATCTCCTTCCTCCAGTACACCTCGGGCTCCACCTCCTCGCCGAAGGGCGTCATGGTCAGCCACCGCGCGCTGCTGGCCCAGGAGCGGCTGCTGCACGAGGTGGGCGAGTTCAGCACGGACTCGGTCATCGTGAGCTGGCTGCCGCTCTTCCACGACATGGGGCTGATCGGCAACGTGCTGCTCGCCGTGTACGCGGGATGCGAGGCCGTCCTCATGCCGCCGCTGACGTTCGTCCAGCAGCCGATCCGCTGGCTGCGGGCCATCTCCACCTACCGCGCGACCGTGTCCGGCGGGCCGAACTTCGCCTACGACCTGTGCGTCCGGCGGGTGCCCGAGCAGGACCGGCGGGGCCTGGACCTGAGCAGCCTGCGGATCGCCTTCAACGGGGCCGAGCCGGTGCGGGCCGGCACGCTGGAGGCGTTCACCGCCGCCTACGCTCCGCACGGGTTCGACCCCGGCGCCCTCTACCCCTGCTACGGCCTGGCCGAGGTCACGCTGATGGCCACCGGCTCCCCGGTCGGCGGCGGGCCCGTCACCCTCGACGTGCACCTCGACGCCCTCCAGGAGGGCCGCCTGGTCACCGGCGGCGGCCACCGCGTCGTCGGCTCGGGCCGTCCGGGGCCGCGCCGCCGACTGGAGATCGTGGACCCGGAGACCTGCCTGCCGGTGCGGCCCGGCCACGTGGGCGAGATCTGGGTGGCCGGCCCCGACGTGACGGACGGCTACTGGGGCCGGCCCGACGAGAGCGCGGAGGTATTCGGCGCCCGGCTGACCGACACCTTCGAGGGCCCGTTCCTGCGCACCGGCGACCTCGGCGTCGTGCACGAGGGCGAGCTGTTCGTCTCCGGCCGGCTGAAGGACCTCATCATCGTCGGCGGGCGCAACCACTACCCCCAGGACCTGGAGGCCACCACCGAGCAGGCGCACCCGCTGATCCGGCGCGGCTGCGTGACCGCGTTCGGGGACGCGCCGCTCGTCGTGGTCGCCGAGGTCAAGCCCGGCGCCGACGAGGAGGAGTTCGCCCGGATCGGGCCCGCGGTGCGCGCCGCCGTCTCGGCCGGGCACGGCGTCCAGGTCGACGACGTCGTGCTGATCGAAGCCGGCACCATGCCCAAGACCTCCAGCGGCAAACTCCAGCGGCGGGCCTGCCGCGCCGCCTACGAGAGCGGCGCGCTCACCCCCGCCGCACCGGCACTCCAGCTCGAAGGAACGCCATGACCACGCACCAAGAGACCGTCGAATGGCTGCTCGACCGCACGGCCGAGCTGCTGTCGGTGCCCGCGGCGACGTTGTCGCCCGACACCCCGTTCTCCCAGCTCGGGCTCTCGTCCATGCAGGCGGTCGAGCTCGCGGGCGACCTGGAGCGGTGGAGCGGGCGCTCGCTGTCGCCGACCCTCGCCTACGACTACCCGACGATCGACGCGGTGGCCGTGCACCTCACCTCGGCGGCCGAGCAGCACGCCCCCGCCCCCGCCGCCGCGCACGGCGAGCCCATCGCGATCGTCGGCATCGGCTGCCGCCTGCCGGGGGCCGACGGGCCCGAACGCTTCTGGAGCGCGCTGCGCGCGGGCGTGGACGCCATCAGCGAGGTGCCCGGCGACCGCTGGGACGGTGCGGCGCTCTACGACCCCGACCCCGACCGGCCCGGCCGGATGAACACCCGGTGGGGCGGCTTCCTCGACGACGTGGAGAGCTTCGACTCCGACTTCTTCGCGATCTCCGCCCGGGAGGCCGCGCGGATGGACCCGCAGCAGCGCCTGCTGCTGGAGGTCGCCTGGGAGGCGCTGGAGGACGCGGGCGTGCCCGCGGGCAGCCTGTCGGGGGCGCGGGCCGGCGTCTTCGTCGGGGCCTCCACCTACGACCACGGGGCCGGCCTGCTCAGCTCCGGCGCCGAGCCGGAGGCGTACGACGGCACCGGCGCGGCGCTCAGCGTCATCGCCAACCGGCTGTCGTACTGCCTGAACCTGCGCGGCCCGAGCATGGTCGTCGACAGCGCCTGCTCCTCCTCCCTGGTCGCCGTGCACCTGGCCTGCCAGGCGCTGCGCGCCGGAGAGGCGGACCTCGCGCTCGCCGCCGGCGTCAACGTCATCACCAGCCCGCGGATCGCGCTCAGCTTCAGCAAGGGCCGGCTGATGGCGCCCGACGGCCGGTGCAAGCCGTTCGACCACCGGGCCGACGGCTACGTGCGCAGCGAGGGGGCGGGCGTGGTGCTGCTGCGCCCGCTGTCGGCCGCGCTGGCCGCCGGTGACCGGATCTACGCGCTCATCCACGGCAGCGCCGTCAACCAGGACGGCCGCACCAACGGCCTGGCCGCCCCGAACCGGCCGGCCCAGGAGGCGGTGCTGCGCTCGGCGTACGCCGCCGCCGGGATCGACCCCGCGACGGTGGACTACGTCGAGGCGCACGGCACCGGGACGGCCGTCGGCGACCCGATCGAGGTGGCGGCGCTGGCCACGGTGCTCGGCCCCGGCCGGCCCGGGCACCGGCCGCTGCGGATCGGCTCGGCGAAGTCGAACGTCGGGCACCTGGAGGCCGCGGCGGGCGTCGCCGGGCTGATCAAGGCCGCGCTCGCGCTGCACCACGGCGAACTGCCGCCGACCGTGCACTACACCAAGGCCAACCCGCTGCTCGGCCTCGACCGCCTGCCCGTCGTCGTGCAGGAGCGCGCCGAGCCGTGGCCGGCGGGGAACGCCACGGCCGGGGTCAGCTCGTTCGGCTTCGGCGGGACCAACGCCCACGCCGTGCTGTCGTCGGCGCCGCCGCAGCAGCGGCCGGAGCAGGGTCCGGAGCTGGGCCGGGCAGTCCAGGACGACCTGCACCTGTTCCCGATCTCCGCCCGCTCGCAGGCGGGACTGCGCCGCCGGGCCGCGGCGCTGGCCGCCCTCGCCCGCGACCGGGCGGGCCAGACGCTCTGGCTGGCCGGGGCGGCAGCGGCGGCGGCACTGCGCAACGACCACGACAGGTACCGGGCCGCCGTCGTCGCCTCCTCCGCCGAGGAGCTCGCGGCCGGCATGACCACGATCGCCGAGGGCCGCGACGAGACGGCGGCCCGCGCCCGCCGTCCCCAGCGGCCCACCCTGGTCTTCCCCGGGCAGGGCGCCCAGTGGGAGGGGATGGGACGCCAGCTCGCCGACGCGGTGCCCGCCTTCCGCGCGGCGATCCGCCGGTGCGACGCGGCCGTCAGCCGCTGGCTGGGCGAATCGTTGTGGGACGACGAACGCGGCCTGACCCCCAGGGGCACCGCCCACGTGCAGCCCGCGCTCTTCGCCTACCAGGTGGCGCTGGCCGAGACGTGGCGGGCGTGGGGCGTCGAGCCCGGCGCGGTGATCGGGCACAGCATGGGCGAGATCGCCGCCGCGCACGTGGCCGGCGCGCTGTCGCTGGAGGACGCGGCCCGCGTCGTCTGCGAGCGCAGCCGGCTGCTCACCCGGCTCACCGGGCAGGGCGGGCTCGCGCTGGTCGAGCTGGACGCCCAGGAGGCGGAGCTGACCCTCGAAGGCCGCCGTGACCGGCTGTCGGTCGCGGCCGTCAACGGGCCGCGCGCCACCGTGCTGTCCGGCGAGCCCGCGGCGCTGGACGAGGTCATCGCCGAACTGGAGGCGCGCGGCGTGTTCGCCCGGCGGGTCGCCGTCGACTTCGCCGCCCACAGCCCGCAGGTCGAGCCCCTGCGGGACGAGCTGTTCGAGGCGCTGGACGGGCTCGCACCCCGCCCTGCGACCACTCCCCTGTACTCGACGGTCACGGCGGAGCCCGCGGCCGGGCCCGAGCTCGGCCCCGCCTACTGGCGGCGGAACGTCCGCGAGCCCGTGCTCTTCTCGCCCGCGCTGGAGCAGCTCGTCGGCGCCGGGCACGAGGTGTTCGTGGAGATCGCGCCGCACCCGGTGCTCACCCGCTCGGTGGCCGAGCTCGCCGCCCACCTCGACCGGCCGGTCTCGATCATCTCCTCGGTACGCCGTGACGAGCACGAGGCCCGCGCCCTGCTCGGCGCCCTGGGCGAGCTGTACGCGGGCGGCGCGGACATCGCGTGGCAGGCCCTGTACGGCAGCGCCGCCCACGTCCCGCTGCCGCCGCACGGCTGGGACCGGCGGCGCTTCCCGCTGCTGCGGCCCAAGCCCGGCGCGGCCGTCCCCGGCGGCCCCGGGGACGCGCTGCTGGGCGAGCGGTTGAAGGTGGGCGCGGATCCGGAGCTGCGGCTGTGGCCGCTGGCGCTCGGGGGCGCGCACGAGCTGGCCGACCACGTCGCCGACGGGGTGGCGCTGGTGCCGGGCGCGTACTGGCTGGCCGTGGCCGCGCAGGCGGCGGGGCCAGGGCCGGTGGCGCTGGAGGAGGTGACGTTCGAGCATCCGTGCGCGGCCGACGGCGACCCCGGGCTGCAGCTCGCCATGCGTCCTTCGGGGCCGGGGCGGCTGTCGTTCGTGATCACCTCCGACCGCGGGGGCGGCCCGGTCGTGCACGCCCGCGGCACCCTCGCCGGGCCCGGCGGCCCGGTGGGTGTGAATCCGCCGGGCGACCTGCACCGCGACGTGCCGGTCACGGAGCTGTACGAGCGGCTGTCGGCGGCCGGTCTGGCCTACGGGCCGCGCTTTCGCGGGCTGACCGGGGTGCGCGTCGGCGACCGGGAGGCGGTGGGCGCGTTCGAGTTGCCCGCCGGGCTCGGCACCGACCGGTCGCCGCTGCATCCCGCCCTGCTGGACGCCTGCTTCCACACGGTCGCGGCGGCGGCGGGCGGCGCACTGCCCGCCGGGGTGCTGCCGCTGCCCGCCGGAGCCGGACGCGTCTGGTCGCGCGGCGGCGGCACGGCCATCCGGCGCGGGCGGGCGCACGCGGTCATCCGCGGGCTCAGCGCGCGCGAGCTGGTCGCCGACGTCACGGTGACCTCGGAGGCCGGCGAGGTGGTCTGGACGGTGTCCGGGCTGCGCATCCGGCTGGTCCGGCGGCGCGCCGCCGAGGACGGCCGGCTCTACACGCTGCGCTGGCAGCCGCTGACCGCCGGGCCCGCCGCCGCGAACGAGGGCGGCTGGCTGGTGCTCACCAACCCGGCCACCTCGACCGCCGGCCGGTCGGCGGAGCGGTCGGCGGAGCGGCCGACGGGCGCTCCGGCAGCGGGACCGGCGGGCGGGATCGCGGAGGAACCGGCGAAGGAGCCGGCAACCCGCTTCGGCGGACTGCGCGGCATCCTCGACACCCGCGCCACCACCGCAACCGGCCTGGACGCGCCCGCCGGGCGGCCGGCGGACGTCGTGGAGCTGGGCGCACCCGCCTCGGCGGTGCTTCGGCTGGTGCGTGACCTGGTCCGCAGGTCGTGGCCCGGACGGCCGCCCCGCCTGTGGCTGCTGACGGCGGGCCAAGAGGGTTCGGTCGTGTGGGGCCTCGGCCGGGTGATCGCGAACGAGCACCCCGAGCTGGCCGCCGCCATGGCGGACCTGCCCGGCCCCGCCACCCGCGCCGACCTCGACGCCCTGGTGACGGCGCTGCGCGCGCAGGACACGCCGGGCCGGCTCCGCGTCCGCGACGGCGTCCTGCTGGAGCCCCGGCTCGTGCCGGCCCCGGCGGGCGCCGGGGAGCCGGCGCCGATCAGGTCCGACAGGCCGTACCTGATCACCGGCGGGCTCGGCGCGCTCGGCCTGCACGTCGCGGGCCGCCTGGTGGAGCGGGGCGCGCGCCGGCTGATCCTGACCGGCCGCACCGCGCCGGGCTCGCAGGCGCGCGCCGCCCTGGACGGCCTGCGGCAGGCGGGCGCGGACGTCCGCGTCGAGCTCGCCGACCTGGCCGACCCCGGGCAGCTCGGCGCGCTGCTCCCCGCGGACCTCGCCGGGGTGTTCCACCTGGCGGGCGTCCTGGAGGACGCGCTGATCACCACGATCGACGACGACCTCCTGGGCCGGGCGCTGGCGGGCAAGGCGGCCGGCGCCTGGAACCTGCACACGCTCACCGCCGGGCTGCCGGTGGAGCACTTCGTGCTGTTCTCCTCGCTCGCCGGGCTGTTCGGCTCGCCGGGCCAGGGCGCGTACGCGGCGGCCAACACGTTCCTCGACGGCCTGGCCGAGCACCGCGCCGCCGAGGGGCTGCCCGCGCAGAGCATCGACTGGGGCACCTGGTCGGGCACCGGGCTGGCGGTGGAGGCGGGCGGCGTGGAGCGGCTGGCCGCGCGCGGCCTGCCGCCGCTGACCCCGGAAGTGGCGCTGGACCTGCTGGAGGAGGCGCTCGGCAGCGACCGGCGGCACCTGGTGGCGGCGGCGTTCGACTGGGCGGCGTTCGGCCGGGCCGGGCTCGGCCCCGACCTCGTCCGGATGCTGGAGGGCCAGGTGAGCGCCGACCGGCCGGCCGGTGGCGCGGAGCGCGGCGCGGTCCGGGCGGCGGCGCTGGCCGCACCCGGCGCGGCCGGGCGGCTGGACGTCCTGCGCCGCTTCCTGCTGGAGCAGGTGGGGGCCGTGCTGGGCCGGGCCGCCGAGAGCCTGGACACCTCCGTCCCGCTGCAGGAGCTGGGCTTCGACTCGCTGATGGCGATGGAGCTGCGCACCCGCCTGGAGACGGGGCTGGACCTGCGGCTGTCGGCCACCGTCGTCTACACCTTCCCGACCGTGGAGGCGCTGGCCGACGGCCTGGCCCAGCGGCTGGGCTCCGAACCCGGCGAGCCCGGCGGGCCCGAGACACCCGACGAGCCCGGGACACCCGACGACCTGGCCGCGCTCGACGAGGACGAGCTGGCCGCGCTGCTGACCGAGGAGCTCGACCTGAAGGGTGGGACGGCATGACCGACCAGCGCAAACTCCTCGAGCGCGCCCTGGTGCAACTGCGCGAGAGCCGCGCCCGGCTGGCCGCGGCCGAGCGCGCGGCGCACGAGCCGATCTCGGTGCTCGGGGCCGGCCTGCGGCTGCCGGGCGACGTGGCCGACCTGGAGGCGTTCTGGGACCTGCTGCGCGACGGCGTGGACGCGGTCACGCCGTCGGTGGACACGCTCGACGGCCACCGCCCCAAACCGGCCGACCGCGTCGAGAACGGCCGGTGGGCGGGATTGCTGACCGAGGTGGACGGCTTCGACGCCGCCTTCTTCGGCCTCTCCCCGTCCGAGGCGGCCAAGATGGACCCGCAGCAGCGGCTCGTCCTGGAGGCGGCCTGGGAGGCGATGGAGGACGCCGGGCTGCCGCTGGAGGCGCTGCAGCGCGCCGGCACCGGCGTGTTCCTGGGCGTCTACAACAGCGACTACCTCACCCTCCAGTACGACGACCCGGCCACGATCAACACCTACACGGCCCCCGGGGGCGCGCACAGCGTGCTGGCCAACCGGCTGTCCTACCTGCTGGACCTGCGCGGCCCGAGCCTGGCCGTGGACACCGCCTGCTCCTCCTCGCTGATGGCGGTGCACCTCGCGGTGCGCGCGCTGCGTCAGGGCGAGTGCGACATCGCGCTGGCCGGCGGCGTCAACGTCATCCTCAATCCGATCTCCACGACGGTCACCGAGAAGGTGCTGCCGATGGCGCCGGGCGGGCGGTGCCGGACGTTCGACGCCGCCGCCGACGGGATCATCCGCGCCGAGGGGTGCGGCGTGCTCGTCCTGACCCGCGAGTCGCTGGCGGGGGGCCGCCGGGTGCGGGCGGTGATCCGCGGCACGGCGGCCAACCACGACGGCCGTACCAACGGCCTGACCGCGCCCAACCCGCGGGCGCAGGCGGACCTGCTGCGCCGCGCCCTCGACGACGCCCGCGTGCGCCCGGAGGAGGTCACCTACGTCGAGGCCCACGGGACGGGCACGCCGCTGGGCGACCCGATCGAGGTGGAGGCGCTGCGCGAGGTGTACGGCGCCGGCTCCCTGCCGTGCGCGCTCGGGTCGGTGAAGACGAACTTCGGCCATCAGGAGGCCGCCGCGGGCGTCACGGGCCTGATCAAGGCGATGCTGGTGCTGGAGCACGAGCAGGTGCCGCCCAACGTGCACCTGCGGCGGCTCAACCCGGAGATCGACCTGGCGGGCAGCAGGCTGTCGGCTCCGTCCGAGCTGACCGGCCTGGCCAGGGGCGAGCACGCGGCGCTGGCCGCGGTCAGCTCGTTCGGCTTCGGCGGGGCGAACGTGCACGCGATCGTGCAGGCCCCGCCGGCGCCGCCCGCGGACCCGGCCACCCTGGGCAAGCTGGTGCTGCCGCTGTCGGCCCGTGACCCGGCCGCGCTGGTCGCGCTGGCCCGGTCGTACGCCGACCGGCTGGCCGGGGCCGACCTGGCGCGGGCCGCGGCGGTGTGCGCGGCGGCCGGGACGCGGCGCACGCACCTGGCGCACCGGGTGTGCCTGACCGCGTCCGACCCCGGCGAGCTGGTGGCCCGGCTGCGCGAGGTGGAGGGCGGCGGCGCCGCCGTCCCGCCCCGGCCGCCACGGGTGGCGTTCGTCTTCAGCGGCCAGGGCTCGCAGTGGGCCGGCATGGGCACCGAGCTGCTGCGGCGTGAGCCGGTGGTCGCGGCGGAGGTGGCCGCGTGCGACGCCGTCGTGCGCGAGCTGGCCGGCTGGTCGGTCCTGGAGCGGCTCGCCGACGGCGACCGGCTGGAGGAGACCGAGGTCGGGCAGGTCACGATCGGCGCGCTGCAGCTCGGGCTGCTCGCTTTGTGGCGGTCCTGGGGGGTCGAGCCGTCGGCCGTCACCGGGCACAGCATGGGCGAGGTCACCGCCGCGTACGCGGCGGGGGCGCTGGACCGCGAGCAGCTCTTCGACCTGCTGCTGCGGCGGGCGCGCCGGGCCGAGGAGGGCGCGGCGGGCGGCGCGATGGCGAGCGTCTCGCTGCCCCCGGACCGGGTGCGCGCCCTGATCGGCTCCGGCCGTGACGCGGGCGAGCCCGGCGGGGCCGGGATCGGCGCGGCGAACGGCTCCGTCCGGGCCGGGATCGGCGCGGTGAACGGGCCGCGCTCCACCGTGATCTCCGGTGAGCGGCAGGCGGTGGCGGCCCTGTGCGCCCAGGCCGAGCGGCTCGGCGCGAGCGTGCGCCGGCTGCCCAGCCGCTACGGCTTCCACAGCCCCATGCTGGACGGTCAGGACGAGCGGCTGGCCGCCGAACTGGCGCACCTGCGTCCCGGCCCCTGCGCGGTGCCGATGTACTCGACCGTGACGGGCGCGCTGGTCCGGCCGGGCGACCTCGCGGCGGCGCACTGGGGGCGCAACCTGCGTGACACGGTGCGCTTCGCACCCGCCGTCTCCGCGATCGCCGCCGCCGGCGTGACGGTCTTCGTGGAGATCGGCCCCCACCCGGTCCTGCTGCGGGACCTCGGCGAGACGCTGGAGGAGGCCGGCGTGCGCTACCGGGCCGTGGGCAGCCTGCGGCGCGACCGGCCGGCCGCCGACACGCTCGACCGCTCGCTGGCCGACCTGTACCGGGCCGGGCTGGAGGTGGACTGGGAGGCCGTGCTCGGCGCGGCCCCCGCCGGCGTCGCGCTGCCCGCCTATCCCTGGCGGCGCGCGCGTCACTGGCTGGGCGAGGCTCCGCAGCGGGCCGACCTGGCCGCCGCCGTGCCGCTGGCCGAGCGTACCGAGACGATCGCGCTGTTCGTCCGGCGGCGCATCGCCGAGGCCCTCGGGCTGGACGACGTCGCCCAGGTGCCCGCGGACCGGCCGCTGGCCGACTTCGCGCTCGACTCGCTGGTGATCGTCGAGCTGAAGGGCCGGGCGGAGAACGAGCTCGGCGTCACGGTGCCGCTCCAGGCGCTGCTGCGCGTCCTGCAGGGCGGCACCGCCCACGACCTGGCCGTCATGATCGCGAAGGAGAGCTGAGGCGATGACCGCGCTGGCCTGTCTCGTCGAGAACCCGGCCGCCGCGCTGCGCCTGGTGTGCTTCCCGCACTCCGGCGGGCAGCCCGGCATGTTCCGCCGCTGGGCGACCGGCCTGGCCCCGGACGTGGAGGTGTGGGGGGCGACGCTGCCGGGCCGCGCCACCCGGGTGAGCGAGCCGTTCGCCCGGCGGTGGAGCCCGCTGGTCGCCGAGATCGCCGACGCGGTGCTGGAGCAGGTGCCGGGGCCGGTGGCGCTGTTCGGGCACAGCCTGGGCGCGCTGCTGGCCTTCGAGGTGAGCCGCGCCCTGACGCTGGCGGGACGGGCCCCCGAGCACCTGGTGGTCTCCGCCCGCGCCACGCCCGCCACGCCGTACCCGCTGACGCTGCCGGACGGCGACGAGGAGCTGATCGAGGCGGTGGACCGCGTCTACCAGGGCATCCCGTCGGCGCTGCGCGACTCGCCCGACCTGCTGCGGCTGTTCGCCCCGGTCCTGCGGGCGGACCTGGAGCTGGCCGTCTCCTACGTCTTCCGTCCTGGGCCGCCGCTGTCGTGCCCGATCACGGCGCTCGGCGGCGCGGACGACCCGACGGTCCCGGCCGCCGAGCTGTCGGCCTGGGGCCGCCACACCAGTGGCGACTTCGCCGCCGAGTGCTTCCCCGGCGGCCACTTCTACCTCGACGCCGCCGAGCGCGCGGTGCTGGACACGCTCTGGCGGCGCCTGCCGCGCCGCCACACCCTCACGAGGAGTCCGCTGTGACCTCTGACCTGTCCGGGAAGCTGACCTTCGACCAGACGGTGCCGCGCGCGCTGGCCCACCGGCAGGCCGTGGGCGAGGTGTTCGTCACCGACTCCGCCCCCGGGCCCGACGGCGACCACCTGGTGGCCGTGCAGGTGCCGCGGGCGCACAGCCTCTGGTTCGACCGGCTCGTCGCCTTCCACGACCCGTTCTGCACGGCGGAGGCGGCCCGCCAGGGGTCGTTCGTCGTGCTGCACCGCTACTTCGGGGTGCCGGTCGGCCTGCCGTTCAGCCTGCTGCGCTGGCAGTTCCAGGTGCACGACCTGGCCGCCTACCGCGACGACGAGCGCTCGCCGCTGCAGGGGGTCCTGCGCTACCGGGTGAGCGGCAAGCCGGCGGCGGGCGGCGAGTTCGGCGACATGAAGCTGTCCGGGGAGCTGACGATCGGCTCGGTCACCGCGATGAGCTTCAGCGGCGACGTGGTCTTCTTCGGCAAGGAGGACTACGCGGCGCTGCGCGAGTTCCAGCAGGCGCGCAGGCCCGCACCGGATCCGGCCGCCGCCGTCGTCACGCCGCTGGACCCGGCGCTCGTCGGCCGCCGCGACCGGCGCAACGTGGCGATCGGCGACGGCGAGCGCTTCCCCTACGTGATCGACACCACGCATCCCTCCTACTTCGACCACGCCTACGACCACGTGCCGGGGCCGTTCATCGTCGAGGGGTTCCGGCAGGCGGCGCTGGTCGCGGCGGTGCGGGCCGGGGCGCTGGGCTCGCCGGTCGCCGCGGTGCTCGGCTGCTCGACGACGTTCGGCTCGTTCGGCGAGTTCGGGGCGGTGCTGGAGTGCGCGGCGGAGGTGACCGGGGTCACCGGCGGGCGGGTGAGCGTCGGCCTGGAGCTGCACCAGTACGGCAAGCGCCTGGCGACGGCGGGCATCGAGCTCGGGCCGTACCCGTCATGAGGGCCGCGCGCTCCCCCGTCGTGGCCGCCGGGCTGATCGCGTTCGCGCTGGCGCTCAACCTGAGCGCGGGGAACGTGATCCTGCCCGCGGTCGAACGCGATCTCGGCACCACCCTGGCGCTCAGCCGCTGGGTGGTGCTCGGCTACGCGCTGGCCTGCGTGGCGTTCGTCCCTTTTGCCGGATGGGTGCGGGAGCGGCTGGGCCGGCGGCGGGCGTTGCGGGCCGGCGTGGCCGGGTTCGCGGCGGTCTCCGTGGCGTGCTCGCTCGCGCCGGAGATCGTCACGTTGCTGGCCGCCCGCGTCCTGCTGGGGGCCTTCGCCGCCGTGCTCACCGTGCTGGCCGCCACGCTGGCGATCTCCGGGGCCGGTCGCCGGGTGGGCGGGCTGGCGGTGGCGGCCAGCAC
>NZ_SSXE01000118.1 GCF_021699195.1 Nonomuraea sp. MG754425
CCTCCCCCTCTGACCCGCACGACGTCCGTCCGGCTGGGGGTGGGCCGGACGGACGTCGTGCGGGTCAGAGGGGGAGGCCGCCGGTGGCGGAGGCGGTGGAGCCGGTGGCCTGGTAGGCGGCGATCGTCCGTTCGGCGATGCGCATCTGGTGGATCTCGTCGGCCCCGTCGGCGAAGCGGGCCCAGCGGGCGTGCTGGAACATGTTCGCCAGCGGCGTGTCCGTCGAGTAGCCCAGGGCCCCGTGCACCTGGATCGCCCGGTCCACGATCCGGTTGAGGCTGCCGGCCACGAAGTGCTTGGCCATCGACACCTCCGTTCGGAAGTCCTCGCCCTTGTCGATCTTGGAGGCGGCGTGCAGCACCATGAGCTTGCACTGGTACAGCTCCATGGCCGAGTCGGCGATCAGCCACTGGATGCCCTGCTTCTCCGCGAGCAGGGAGCCGTGGCTGTAGCGGTTGAGCGCGCGGTCGACCATCATGTCCAGGGCCGTCTCCGCCTGCGAGATCCAGCGCATGCAGTGGGCCAGGCGGGCCGGGCCGAGGCGGTACTGGCCCAGGCGGTGGCCGTTGCCGCGACCGCCGAGGATGGCGCTGTCGGGCAGGCGCAGGTCCTTGATGACGATCTCGCTGTGGCCGGTGGAGCCGTGCATGGTCTCGACCTCGCGGACGTCCTGCCAGCCCGGGTTGGGCAGGTCCACGAGGAAGGCGGTGTTGGCGCCGCGTGAGCCCTCCGGGACGTCCTTCTCGGTCCTGGCGATGAGGATGGCGAAGTTGGCCCGGCGGGCGTTGGAGATGAACCATTTGTGGCCGTTGATCACCCATTCGTCGCCGTCCTGGACGGCCTCCGTACGGATGAGCGTGGGGTCGGACCCGGCAACCTCCGGCTCGGTCATGGCGAAGCAGGACATCTTGTGCCCGTCGAGGAGCGGTTGGAGGTAGGTCTCCTTCTGCTCGTCGCTCGCCCAGTGCAGGAGGGTGTGCATGTTGCCCTCGTCCGGGGCCATGCAGTTGAGCACCCACGGCCCGATGCGGGTCTTGGCCGCCTCCGACTGCACCATCGCCAGTTCCACATGGCCCAGGCCCATGCCGCCCCACTCCTTCGGCATGTGCGGCAGCCACAGGCCCTCCGCCTTGGCCAGGGTGCGCAGGTGGAAGAGCACGCGGAGGTACTCGTCGCGATCGCCCTCCTTCAGGTCTCCCATGGTGGGGACGACCGTGCCCTGGATGAAGGCGCGAACCCGCTTGCGGATCTCCTCGTGCTCGGGGGCGAGAGTGAAATCAATGGCCATGTCGGTATTTACTCCTTGCTGGAAACAGGTAGGGCTGGGTAGTGACAGGCGAGCCAGTGGTCGTCGCCGACCTGCCTGATCTGGGGCTCCTCCGCCGCGCAGCGCGCCGCCGCGCTCGGGCAGCGGGTGCGGAAGCGGCACCCGGACGGCGGGCTGACCGGTGACGGCGGTTCGCCGCTGATCAGGGTGTCGGCGGGCGGCAGGCCGGAACCGCCGCCCGGGATGGAGGCGATCAGGGCACGGGTGTACGGGTGCGCCGGGCGGGCGATCAGGTCGGCGCCGGGCGCCAGTTCGCACACCTTGCCCAGGTACATGACCATGATGCGGTCGCTGACGTTCTTCACCACGGCCAGGTCGTGGGCGATGAAGACGAGCGTGAGCCGGTAGCGGGCCTTGAGGTCTTCGAGCAGGTTGAGGATCTGGGCCTGCACGGAGACGTCCAGCGCGGAGACGGGCTCGTCGCAGATCACCACCTCCGGGTCGAGGATCAGGGCACGCGCGATGGAGATGCGCTGGCACTGCCCGCCGGAGAACTCGTGCGATCGGCGCTCCGCCGCCGTGGCCGGGTCGAGGCCGACCGCCTCCAGGACCTCGTCCACCCGGTCGCCGGGGAGCCGCCACACGCGCGGGCCCTCCCCGACGATGTCGCGCACACGGCGGCGGGGGTTGAGGGACGAGACGGGGTCCTGGAAGATCATCTGGAGGCGCTGCCTGACCAGGCGCAGGGCGTCCCCGCGCAGGGCGGTCAGCTCGACGCCGTCGAGCCGGACCGAGCCGGAGCGGGGCGGCGGAAGCTGGACGAGCGCCCGCGCGGCACTGGACTTGCCGCAACCGGACTCGCCGACGATGCCGAGCGTCTCGCCGCGCGCCAGGTCGAAACTCACCCCGGACACGGCCCGCACGGTGCGTCCACGTCCGGCGGGGAACTCCACGACCAGATCCTCCACCCGCAGCAGCACGTCGTCACGGGGACGCAGGTGGGCCTTTCCGCTACCGGCCACGGCTCTCAACTCCTGACGCGTTCTCCGGGGCCGGCGCCCCGGCGGCTGGTGGGCGGGTGAGCTGCGCCGCCGTGGCCGGGTCGGGGCCGGCCACCTCCAGGGGGAACCAGCAGGCTTGCCGGTGACCGTCGCCGTCCTGCGCGGACAGCGGCGGCGTCTCGATCGCGCACCGCTCCTGTGCATACCCGCACCGCGCCCGGAACGCGCATCCCGCGGGCAGCCCCGCCAGGTCGGGCGGCCTGCCGGGGATGACGCGGAGCTCGTGGTGCACCGGATCGGTGAGCCGCGGCGCGGCCCGGAGCAGAGCCTCGGTGTACGGCATCCGCGGCCGGGCGAACACCTGCGCGGCGGGCCCGCGTTCCACCACCTTCCCGGCGTACATGACGATCACCTCGTCCGCCCACCTGGCGACCACCGACAGGTCGTGGCTGACGAGCACCACGGCCATGTCCCGTTCTTCGCGCTGCCGGTGCAGCAGCCGCAGCACCTGGTCCTGGATGGTGACGTCGAGCGCGGTGGTGGGCTCGTCGGCGAAGAGCACGTCGGGACGGCACGAGAGCGCCATCGCGATCGTCACCCGCTGCCGCATCCCGCCCGAGAGCTGGTGGGGGTAGCGGCGCAGCACGCGCACGGGGTCGGGGATGCCGACGGAGGCGAGCAGCCGGGCGGCCTCGTCGCGGGCCTGCCTGCGGCTCATGCGCAGGTGCACCCGCAGCGGCTCCATCACCTGGGTGCCGATCGTGCGGACGGGGTTCAGCGCGGTCATCGGGTCCTGGAACACGGTCCCGAGCCGCCGCCCGAGCACCGAACGCATCTCGGCGGGGCCGTGCGTGGTCAGGTCGTCGCCCGACAGGTACACGTGGCCGTCCCGGACCGAAGAACCGGGCAGCAGACCGAGGACGGAGCGGATCAGCATGGACTTGCCCGACCCCGACTCGCCGACGATGGCCAGCGTCCGGCCCCGGTCCAGCGTGAAGGAGACGCCGTCCACGGCCTTGACGACGCCGCGCGGCGTGACGAAGTGCGTGCGCAGCTCCTCGACCTGGAGCAGGGTGTCGCGCACCGGGTGCGCCGCGGCGGGCGGCCCGGCGGCGACGGCCTGGCGCACCGGCTCCAGGCCACTCTCGCGCACGTCCGTCATGGCCCGCAGCCGGTCGCCGACCAGGTTGAACGACAGCACGGTCAGGAACATGGCGATCGAGGGGGCGAGCACGACGTGCGGCGCGTCCTCCATGAGCGTGCGGCCCTCGTTGATCAGCCCGCCCCAGGTGGGGGTGGGCGCCTGGACGGACAGGCCGAGGAAGGCCAGGCTGCCCTCGGCCACCACGACCACGGCCATCCCGATGAAGGCGTACGAGGCCGCGGGGACGGCCACGTTCGGCACGATCTCGCGCCACAGGATGCGCCGGTCGCGCGCCCCGAGCACGCGGGCGGCCAGTACGAACTCGCGCTCGGCGAAGGTGAGGGTGGCCCCCCGGATCAGGCGCACCCAGGACGGTATGCCGAGCACGCCGAGCACGATCAGCACGTTGCGCAGGCTCGCCCCGGCGAAGGCGACCACGGCCAGCGCGAACACCAGCGCGGGGAACGCCTGCGCCACGTCGTTGACGGCCATGATGACCGCGTCCGTGGCCCGCCGCCGGTATCCGGCCAGGATGCCGAGCGGGGCCCCGACGCCCAGGCCGAGGAGCACCGCGCCGATGCCGACGCCGAGCGAGACGCGCGCCCCGTGCACGACCCGGCTGAGCACGTCGCGGCCGAGGCCGTCGGTGCCGAACGGGTGCGCGAGGCTGGGCCCGGACCGGGGCGGCCCGGCGAGCGTCTCGTCGTAGCGGGCGAGCGGCAGCAGGTCGGCCAGGAGGGCGGCGAGCAGCACCAGTCCGATCCAGCCGACCGCCAGGCAGAACCCGAGCCCCAGCCGCCTACGCACGCCGGATCCTCGGGTCGACGGCGGCGTACACGAGGTCCACCGCGAAGTTGACGACCACGTAGCCGACCGAGATCAGCACGACGCCTCCCTGAACCGTCAGGTAGTCGCGGGAAAAGATGGAGTCGACGATGAGCCGCCCGACGCCGGGCAGGCCGAAGAGGGTCTCGATGATCACGGTGCCGCCGATGAGCGCGCCCAGGTTGAGCCCGATGGCGGTGATGAGGCTGATCGCGGACGGCCGCAGCGCGTGCCGCCACAGGATCCGGCGCGGCGACAGGCCGCGGGCGCGCGCCAGCGTGATGTAGTCCTCCTGGAGGGTGGCGATCAGGTCGGTACGCAGCAGCCGCGCGTACACGGCGAACTGCCCGCAGCCCAGCGTGATCGCGGGCAGTACCACGGAGGTGAGGTTCCAGCCCAGGTCGAGGGTGATGGGCGTCCAGCCGGTCGCGGGCACCACCTGCCAGGTGACCGCGAAGACGAGGATCAGCAGCACCCCGAGCACGAACACCGGCGTCGACAGCAGCGCGAAGCTGAGCGCGGTGAGCGCCTGGTCGAGGGCGCGCCCGGCGCGGCGGGCGGCGGCCACGCCCACCGGGATCGCCAGCCCGAGCGCGACGATCTGCGCGGCGACCAGCAGTTCCAGCGTGACGGGCAGCCGCCCGGCCAGCTCGCCGCCGACGGGCATCCTGGTGATGTACGAGGTGCCGAAGTCGCCGCCCAGCAGGCCGCCGAGCCAGTCGAGGTAGCGCACCAGCAGCGGCTGGTCCAGCCCGAGCTCCCGGACGAGCTGCGCGCGGGCCTCCTCGGTCGCCGACAGGCCCAGGATCTGCGTGACCGGGTCGCCGGGCAGCAGGTTGAGCAGGGCGAACGACAGGAAGGTCACCACGACCAGCACCACCAGGAGCCGGACCAGCCGGTGGACGACGATCACCGTTCGCTGACCCAGAGCTGGCCGAACGGGTGGTACGGGACGGGCGAGCCGGTCAGCGGCAGCCCCTTCTCGCCGTCGGGCAGCACGTGCTCGCCGATGCCGCGCACCTTGGTCTTGGCGATGATGGCCCCGGTGTCGAGGTGGTCGACGAACACGTACGGCACCAGTTCGCGCAGCCGTTCCTGCACGGTGGCGTAGGCCGACTTGCGCGCGGCCGGGTCGGGGTCGGTCCGCCCGGTGTCGAGGGCGGCGCTCAGCTTGGCGTCCTTGAGCCGGGTCATGTTGAGCGAGATGGCGCCGACGGGCTTGGCGTACGCCTGGTGCATCCAGATGTACTCGCCGTCGGGGTCCTGCGCCGAGAACTGCGTCCACACGGTGGCCGCGTAGTTGCCGGTGATGGCGCGGTTGATCAGGTCGGCCTGGTCGGCCTGCTTGATCGTCACCTTGACGCCGGCCTTGCGCCACATGTCCTGGGCCAGCTCGACGCCCTGCATGGTGTTCGGGTCGGGGGTGGAGATCAGCTCGAAGCTGATCGGGCCCTTCTCCGCCTCGACCTCCTTGATCAGCGCGGTGGCCTTGGCCAGGTCGTAGTCGGGGTAGCCGCCGGCGGCGTACCAGGGGGAGTCCTTCGACCAGGGGCCGTCGGCCGGCTGGGTCAGTCCGCCGCGCAGGGTCGAGATGACGGTCTTGCGGTCGGTGGCGTAGGCCAGGGCCCGGCGCACCCGTACGTCGTCGAGCGGGGCCACGGCGGTGTTGAGCAGGAACATGTACTCGGCCACGGCCATGCCCCCGGCCCGGTGGACGGTGTAGGCGTCCTTCAGCGCGCCGAACTTGGTCAGGTCCTCGTCGCGGGAGGTCCCGATGGCGTCCACGCCGCCGGCTTCGAGGGTCTGGGCGCGGGTCTGGCTGTCGGGCAGGATCCTGAACTCGATCTCGTCCAGGTACGGCAGGCCCTGCCGCCAGTAGCGCGGGTTGCGGGTGACGACCATGCGGTTGTCCGGCACGTACTCCTTGAACAGGAACGGTCCGGTGCCGACCGGCTTGAGGCTGGCCGTCTTGGGGTCGGTGAGCGAGGAGGGCGGCACGATCATGCCGTTCTGGGCGGCCAGGTAGTAGGGGAAGGCCACCCACGGCTGGTTCAGCACGACCTTGACCGTCATCGGGTCGGGCAGCTCGAACGACTCGATCGGCCCGAACACGGCCGCTGTCAGGGGGGAGCGCTTCTGGGCTTCGAGGTTGGCCTTGACGATGTCGCCGGTCAGGGAGATGCCGTCGGAGAACGAGATGCCCGACCTGACCTTGATCGTCCATTCGTCGTACTTCTGGTTGGGGGTGAGCGACTCGGCCAGGTACGGCTTCCAGCCGCCGTCGGCGTCCACGCTCACCAGCGGCTCGATGATGGTGCCCGACATGCTGTAGCTCTGGGCCGCGAACTGGTCGGTGACGGGGTTGAACCCGTTGGCGTCCGCGCTCAGCGCGTAGATCAGCCGCCCGCCCTGGGCCGGCCCCGTCGCGGGCGCGCCCGACGGGGCTCCTGGTTCAACCGGCCGCTGCCCGCTGCACGCCAGCAGCACCGTCGCGGCCAGCGCCAAGGTGGCCGGCATCCTCCAGCGTTTCATTCACGCCTCCTCCCGGCAGGTCCCCCCGAGAGCAATTTCACCGATAGTACTATCGGTGAAATTCCGCACAAGTGGCGCGAGAGAATCGTTACGGAGGGAGGGCCGATGACGAGCACACCGCTCAGCAGGAGCGAGGCCAAGGACCTGACCCGGCGCAAGCTCATCCGAGCCGCGCTGGCGATCCTCGACGAGGAGGGGGAGGCCGGGCTCAGCACCGTCAAGGTGGCCAGGGCCGCCGGCATCGCGCAGTCCAGCTTCTACGTGCACTTCAAGGACATGCAGGAGCTGCTGCGGGTGCTCGCGGAGGAGGGCGGTGAGCGGCTGCGCTCATCGATGAGAGAGGCGCGGCGCCGGGCCCGCGAGTCCCCCGGCGACCTCGGCCTGCACCGCGAGACGTTCCGCATCCCCCTGGAGTCCATCTGCCGGCACCCCGAGCTGCTGCGCATCCAGATCAGGGCGCGCCACGACCCCTCCTCCTCGCTGCGCGACTTCGCCTCCGAGACCGCGGCGGCCTACCGCGAGCACCACGCCGCCGACCTGGCCGCCCTCGGCTACACGGCCGACAACGAGCGCGACCGGCGGCGGCTGGACATGATCGCCGACGGGATCAACGCGGCCACCAACGCGCTGGCCATGGGCCACCTGGAGGGGCGCTACCCCGACCTGGACGAGGCCGCCGACATCCTGACGGCCCTGTCACGAGGCGCGCTGCGGCTGCTGAGATCGACGTCGGGGGCGACCCGGCCCGGTGATGAGCCGCCCGCACGACCCTGACCACGCCGCACGATCCTGACCACGCCGCACGATCCTGACCACGCCGCACGACCCTGACCACGCCGCACGATCCTGACCACGCCGCACGATCCTGACCACGCCGCCGTCCCCCCGGGCAGGGGGCGGCGGGTCAGCGCAGCAGTTCGCCGGCGACGGTCTCGGCGGCGGCGTGGTCCAGCCGGCCGTCGAGCACGGCCGTGACCACCCGCCTCGTCAGCGCGCTCGCCACGACGAGCGGACGATCCCACGCCAGGGCCTGGCCCACCCCCGGATACTCCTCGACCCGCACGAACCACGGGTCCCCGTCCGCCTGGGCGAAGACGAGCGTCCAGCCCTGGCCCTGGGGCGTGGTGCCCACCATGGCCAGCCAGGGAGCCGTGCTGCCGTGCACGGACGCCTCGTCGCCCGGCAGCGTCAGGCGGGCGTGCGAGGTGCCCGGCGCCCGCCAGAAGAAGCCGCCGTAGCCCGCGCCCGCCCGGCCCTTGGTGGCCGAGCTGTTGATCTCCAGCGGCGCGCCGGTCAGGTTGGTGAGGGTGAAGGCGAAGTCCAGCGCCCAGCCCCGCGCCAGGGGCCGCGCGGACACCGTCCGCTCCTCGCGCGCCATCAGGCGGCCGTCCGGCCCGAGCCACTCCAGGTGCTCGGCGAAGCCGTCGTCGTCGAGCCGGGAGAAGGTCACGTGCCGCTGCGTGCCGTGGTCGTCCAGCCAGGTCGGGCCCTGGTCCTTGACGTACGTGCGCCCGCCCCAGAAGTTCGCGCCGCCGAGGTCGGAGACGGCCACGCCGACCCCCAGGTGGTGCACATGGTCCTCCGGGCGGACCTCGGTGACCTCGACGCCGCCGAGCGTGCGCACCCCGTGCAGGTAGGGCCGCGGCGCGTCGGTGGCGGGCAGGTCGGGACGCAGCTCGTACGCGGCCACCGGCCGGCCCGACACCATCAGCTCCACCCGCGTCCACGGGACGTCGAGCTCGGAGAAGAGCGCCAGCTCCCGCGCGCTGAGCCGGGTCAGCTCCGCCACGCCGGGCAGCACCCGGCCGACGACCTCGCCCGCGGCGTCCCGCTCCACGATCTGGTACCGCTCGGGGATCGGCACCGGCTCGGGAGCCAGCCTGATCGCGTCCAGCACCTGCGTGAACCGCTCGGTGGCGGCCAGCGGCACCAGCAGCTCCGCGCCCGTGCGGACGTGGTCGATGAGGTTCTCCAGCAGGTCCGCCCGGTGGTGCACGGTCGTCTTGGCCGAGCCGTCGGGCAGCTCCACCGTGAGCCGGTCGTGCGTGTACGCCAGCGTGGCCCGGCCCGCGTCGCCGTGCACGACCAGGTAGGCCGCACCGCGCACCACCGCGCCCGGCTCGCGCGCCGGCGGCGCGGGGGGCGCGCACAGGGTGGCCGCCATCGTGATCGTGAACCCGTCCGCCAGCCGGACGCGCACGCAGGAGGTGTCGTCCGACTCGATCGGATGGGCGCGGAACAGCTCGGTCTCGATCTCCGCGATCGGGCCGTCGGCCAGCGCCAGCGCGGTCGAGACGGCGTGCGCGAACGGGTTCGTCAGCGCGCCGTCCATCACGTCCACGCCGTTCAGGCGGCGCTTGCCCGACCAGGGGGAGCGGGTGAAGTAGTCGGGCGGGCGGTGCCAGGCGCCCCAGCCGCCGATGCCGCGCACCCGGCCGAGCCCGCCGTTCGCGATCAGCTCGCGCAGCGCGGGGACGGCCGCCGAGCCGAGCGACTGGAATCCGACCTGGCAGGCCAGCCCGGTCTCCTTCACCGCCTGGGCGATCCTGCGGTGCTCCTCGGGGCTGGGCGCGGGCGGCTTCTCCAGCAGCACGTGCGAGCCCGCGCGCAGCGCGGTGACCGCCAGGTCGGCGTGCGTGTTGATCGGCGTGCAGATGACCGTGATCTCCGCGCCGGTCTTGTTGATCAGCCCGCCCAGGTCGGACGACTGCAGCGGTGCGCCGAAGTCCACCTCGACCGGCCGCAGGTCGCAGATCCCGACCAGCTCGACCAGTCCGCGCGCGGCCTGCTCGCGCAGGATGCGCAGGTGGTGGGCGCCGTGGCCGTGGGCCCCGGCCAGCACGACTTTCACCGGTGCCATCACGACCACCTCAGCCCGAGCCCGGCGTGCCCGCCCGCGCGCAGCACGCCGTCGGAGATCTCCACCGGGTACGGCTCCGCCAGCAGCCCGAGCCGGCCGAAGGAGGCGTCCTCCACGTCCTCGGCCATGACCGGCAGCGGCAGGGACAGCGCGAGCTGCCCCGATATCTCGCTCAGCAGGTGTGGGTAGACCGGCACGTCGTACGCCCTGGCCAGCTCCACGATCCGCAGGAACGGCGTGATGCCGCCGACCCGCACCACGTTCGGCTGCACCACGTCGCACGCCCCGGCCGCCAGCAGGTCGCGGAAACCGTAGACGGTGTAGACGTTCTCGCCGACCGCGACCGGCACGTCGATGGAGCGGCGCAGCTCCACGTGCGCGGCCACGTCGTCGGCGGGCAGCGGCTCCTCGATCCAGTGCAGGTCGAACTCGCGCAGCGCGGCCAGCGCCCGCCGGGCCCGGTGCAGGTCCCAGCGCTGGTTCGCGTCGATCATCAGCAGCCGGTCGGGGCCGATCACCTCGCGGACCGCGGCCACCCGGGCCACGTCCTCGGCCGGGTCGGGCCGGCCCACCTTGATCTTGACGCCCCGGTAACCGGCCGCCACCCACCGTTCGGCCTGGGCGACCAGTTCCTCCAGCGGATAGTGCAGGTTGACGCCGCTGCCGTAGACCGGCACCTGCTCGCGCCGCCGGCCCAGCACGTCGGGCAGCGCGTCGCCGCCGCAGCGCAGGTCCCACAGCGCCAGGTCGATCCCGGCCAGCGCGATCGTGGTGACGCCGCCGGGGCCCGCCTCGCGCAGGTGCCGCCACAGCCGGTCCCACACCACCTCGGGGTGCGCGGGCAGGCCGATCAGCGCCTCGCGCAGGTCGTGGTCGAGCAGCGCCTTGACGGCGTGCGCGCCGATCTGCGGCGTCCAGGAGAAGCCCGTGCCGGTGCGCCCGTCCTTCAGCGTGACGGACGTGACGATCACGTGGTTGTGCGGCACGTCCACGCCCCACGGGCGGGGCAGCGGCGCGCTGCGCAGCTCCGTGCGCAGGTCCGCGATCGTCATGACGCGACCTGTCCCAGACCGGTCTTGATCAGCGCCTCCAGCTCGGCGAGGTGCTCGTCGGCCACCTCGACCAGCGGCGGGCGGACCGTGCCCACGTCCAGGCCGCGCAGCCGCACACCGGCCTTGACCAGGGAGACCGCGTAACCCGGCACCTTGCCGCGCAGCCGGACGAGCGGGGCGTAGAACTCGGTCAGCAGCCGCTCGTCACCGTTGAGGTAGGCCAGGGCGATCTCGGGAGCGAACGCGAAAACCGCGCTTGAGTACAGCTCCACGCCGATGCCCCGGTAGGCGGGCATGGTCAGCTCGGCCGTGGGCAGCCCGTTGAAGAACAGGAAGTCCGGGTACTTCTCGCGCACCGCCAGCACCGTGCGCTGCATGCGGTCGATGTCGCCGACGCCGTCCTTGAGCCCGATCACCCCGGGGACGCCGGCCAGCTCCACCACGGCGTCCGGTTCGAGCACGACCGAGCCGCGCTGGTAGACGATCACCGGCAGCACCTCGGCGACCGCCCGCACGTACGCCGTGAAACCGTGCCCGGGCCCCTGGGCCAGGTACGGCGGCATCAGCAGCAGCCCGTCCGCGCCCGCCTCCCGCGCGGCCCGCGCCTGGTTCAGCGCCGCGCCGAGCGGCCCGCCCGCGCCCGCGAGCACCGGTACCCGGCCGGCCACGACCTCGGCCGCGACCCGCGTCGCCCGCGCGTGCTCGGACTCCGACAGCGCCGAGAACTCGCCCGTGCCGCACGCCACGAAGACGCCTCCCGGCCCGTGCTCCATGCCCTGGCGCACGTGCTCGGCCAGCACCCCCTCGGCGAGTTCGCCGGCGGCGTCGAAGGGGGTCACGGGGAAGAACAGCACACCGCTGAGATTCATTCGGTTTCATCCTTGAGTTCGGTACGCCAGCTTCGCTTGGGCTGCCAGCCGAGCAGGCGCTTCGCCTTGGCGGTCGAGAAGGCGGGGGTGGTGCCGGTGAGCCCGGAGGCCAGCGCCTCGGTGCCGGGCACGACCTGGGGGAGCAGGTCGGCCAGCGGCTTTCTGGCCAGCGCGTCGGCCGCGCTCGCGAAGAAGACCTCGCCGGTCGGCAGGCCGGGCAGCGCCTCGGCGAGCACGGTGATCATCTCCGCGGCGTCGCGCGAGTCGATGTAGTTGAACAGCGACACCCCGCCCAGCTCGGGCCGGTCGAGCCGTTCGCGCACGGTGTGGCCGGACTGCGTGGGCGCGCCGGCCCACTCCTCCGGCGGGATCACGAAGCACGGCCGCACGGCCGCCATCTTCGTGGCGCCCGCCACCGCGTGCGCCTTCATCGTCTCCTCGGCCGTGACCTTGGACAGGTTGTAGGCGTTCCACGGGCGCACGGGGTGCGCCTCGTCGATCGGCAGGTACGACGGCCTCCAGCCGCCGGGCGCGCCGTACCCCATGACGGTGGGGCTGCTGGCCACCACCACGCCCGCCACGCCCATGGCCACCGAAGCCGCGCACACGTTGTACGCGAGCTGCGTGTTGACCTTGAAGATCACCGATTCCGGCAGGCTGAACGGCGTCGCGATCGCGGCCAGGTGGATCACCGACTCGGGCCTGAATCTGGCCAGGACGTCGAACGTCTCGCCCGTGTCGGTGAGGTCGGCCGGCAACGTGACGGCCGCCTCCGCCGGGGTTCCTGGCGCGCGGTCGACGCCGATGACCTCGTGCCCGGCCGCCGCGAGCGTGCTGACCACGCTGCGGCCGAGGCGTCCTGCGCTTCCGGTGACGAGGACTCTGCTCACCGTGTGAGACTCCTTCAAGACTGCAAACAGTTGCACTAAACCTTCAGGTCCGGAAGGGTGAGGCGTCAAGAGGTGATTTCGTAACCGCCCGTCTAGCTGGGGGTTCCTAGGGACTTCTGAATCGCGACGATGCGGCAAGCGCTTTCATCGTACTCGCGGGTTCTGCAAGCGGTTGCGTTAGGGTGAGCGACTGTGACAGTGACGATTCGTGATGTGGCGAGGGCCTCCGGCGTCCATGTGTCGACGGTGTCCCGGACGTTCTCCGCGCCGCACATGGTGAACGCCGCCACCCGCACCAGGGTGCTGACGGTCGCCGAGGAGCTGGGATACCGGCCCAACCGGGCGGCCAGGGCGCTCACGACCGGGCGTACCCACAATCTCGGCCTGATCGTGGCCGACATCGCCAACCCGTTCTTCCCGCCGCTGATCAAGGCGGCGCACTCGGCGGCCAGGCAGCGTGACTACCACCTGTTCGTGGCCGACACCGACGAGGAGCCGGCCGCCGAGGAGGAGCTGGTGCAGGCGTTCTCCAAGCAGGTGGACGGCGTGGTGCTGTGCAGCCCGCGCTCGTCCAACAAGGCGCTCGAACGGTTGGCCGAGCGGGTGCCGTTCGTGGTGATCAACCGGCGGCTGCGCGGCGCGGCGACCGTGCTGATGGACGTCGGGCACGGCGCCAGGCTGGCGGTCGAGCACCTGGCCGGGCTGGGCCACACGCGGGTGGCGCTGGTGTCGGGCCCCGCCGGGTCGTGGACCAGCGCGGAGATCCGGACGGCCGCCGAGCAGGTGCCGGGCGTCGAGCTCCTCGTCATCGGCCCGAACGCGCCCACCGAGCGCGGCGGGTTCGCGGCGGCGGCCAAGGTGCGCGACTCCGGGGTGACCGGCGTGCTGGCCTACAACGACCTGGTGGCCATCGGGCTGATCGAGGGGCTGGGCGATCTCGGGCTGAGCGTGCCGGAGGACATGAGCGTGGTCGGCATCGACGACATCGTCCCCGGGCGGCTGAACCGGCCGAAGCTCACCACCGTGGCGATGCCGACGGCCGCGGCCGGGCGGCTCGCGGTCGATCTGCTCATCCAGGAGGTGACGGCGACGACGTCGCTGGAGACGCGCCTGGTCGTCAGGGACTCCACGGCGCCTCCGCGCTAGCTCCACTTCTGCAAACGGTTGTACTAAATCGGATCGTAACTCATCAGACTTATTGAGCGAGCAAGCGTGCTACCTGCGGAAACGTCGTGCCGATATATCGGTAACGGCTATGTAACGTCTGCAAAGGGTTGACGTAACTTTCCTGCCAGCTATAGGAAAGCGCTATCCATTCACTTCTCGCCGGAAGGTCCGTGATGACTGAAGTTTCGGTGGCGGTGAAGCCTGGGCGCGCGGTGCAGGAACCCGCCCGTCGCGGGCGTACCCGCTCCACGAAACGGTCCCGCCGCGAGGCACGCGCGGCGTACCTCTTCCTGGCGCCCTGGTTCGTCGGCCTGCTGGTCATCACGATCGGCCCGATCTTCGCATCCCTCTACCTGTCGTTCACCGACTACAGCCTCCTGGAGGAGGCCAAGTGGATCGGGTTCGACAACTACGTGAAGATGTTCACGGAGGACCCGAGGTTCGTGGCCTCGCTGAAGGTGACCACGATCTACGTGATCGTCTCGGTCCCGCTGCAACTGGCCTTCGCCCTGGCGCTGGCCCTCGTGCTCGACCGCGGGCTGCGCGGCCTGCCGCTCTACCGCTCGATCTTCTACCTGCCCTCGCTCCTGGGCGGCAGCGTGGCGATCGCCATCCTGTGGCGCAAGGTCTTCGGCGCCGAGGGCCTGGTCAACTCGGTGCTGGCGGTGTTCGGCATCCAGGGCCAGGGCTGGGTCGGGCATCCGGACTACGCGCTCGGCACGCTGATCCTGCTGCACGTCTGGACGTTCGGCGCTCCGATGATCATCTTCCTGGCCGGGCTCCGTCAGATCCCCAGCAGCTACTACGAGGCCGCCGCGGTGGACGGCGCCGGGCTGCTGCGGCAGTTCAAGTCGATCACGCTGCCGCTGCTGACGCCGATCATCTTCTTCAACCTCGTGCTGGAGCTCATCAAGTCGTTCCAGTCGTTCACGCAGTCCTTCATCGTGAGTGGTGGCAAGGGCGGACCCGCGGACTCCACCCTCTTCTACACGCTCTACCTCTACCTGCAGGGGTTCAAGAACTACGACATGGGCTACGCCGCCGCGATGGCGTGGGTCCTGCTGCTGATCATCGCCGGGCTCACCGGGGTGAACTTCCTCGCTTCCAAGTATTGGGTCTTCTATGGCGACACCAAGTAGGCCGATCCCGGTGCTGTTCCGCCCGCTCAAGGGCGGGCCGGTGGTCAGGCACATCCTGCTGATCGGCTTCGGGCTGGTCATGCTCTATCCGTTGCTCTGGATGATCTCGAGCTCGCTCAAGCCGGAGGAGCTCATCTTCCGCGAGCCGGGCCTGTGGCCGAGCGAGATCACCTTCGAGAACTACTCCGAGGGCTGGTTCGCGCTCAAGCACCCCTTCGGCTACTACCTGTGGAACTCCGCGGTGATCACCGGCCTGTCGGTGGTGGCGAACCTGGTGGCCTGCTCGCTGGCGGCCTACGCCTTCGCCCGGCTGAACTTCCCGCTGAAGGCGTTCTGGTTCGCGATCATGCTGGGCACGATCATGTTGCCGCACCACGTCACGATCGTGCCGCAGTACATCATGTTCTCCGAGCTCGGCATGATCAACACGATCTGGCCGCTGGTCATGCCGAAGGTGCTGGCCACCGACGCGTTCTTCATCTTCCTGATGGTGCAGTTCATCCGCACGCTGCCCCGCGAGCTGGACGAGGCGGCGGAGATCGACGGGGCCGGCTACTGGCGGATCTTCATCAGGGTCGTCATGCCGCTGTGCATGCCGGCGCTGGCCACGACCGCGATCTTCACCTTCATCTGGACGTGGAACGACTTCCTCAGCCAGTTGCTCTATCTCAACAACCCCGACAATTTCACCGTACCTGTAGCCTTGCGCACCTTCCTGGACGCCAGCAGCGACTCGTCGTGGGGCCCGATGTTCGCCATGTCGATCATCGCGCTCGGCCCGATCTTCGGGTTCTTCCTGGCCGGACAGAAGTACCTGATCCGTGGTGTCGCCACCACGGGCCTGAAGTGATTCCTCCCACCCCCCAACAGTGAACACCCATAGGAGGTAGAGCCGTGAGCTCTGGCAAGAAGATGTGGTCGGCGGCGTTGCTCGCCACCGCAGTGCTGGCGGTCACTGCGGCCTGCGGCAGCGGCGGCGGCGCCGGGGAGACCGCCGACGGCAAGATCAAGCTGCGCTTCTCCTACTGGGGCAGTGACGCGCGACAGAAGATGACCGAAGAGGCGATCAAGAAGTTCGAGGCCAAGAACCCGACGATCGACGTCGAGGGCGAGTTCTCGGACTGGGCCAGCTACTACGAGACGCTGTCCACGAAGGTCGCGGGCAGCGACGCCCCCGACGTCATGAGCCTGGAGATCCGCGGCCTGCGCGAGTACGCCGACCGCGGCACGCTCGCCGACCTGGCCAGCAAGGTCAACACCGCCGACGTGGACGCCAAGGTGCTGGGCACCGGCGCCATCGACGGCAAGCAGTTCGCCATCCCCACCGGCGTCAACGCCTTCTCCCTCCTGGTGAACAAGGGCCTGGTCGAGCAGTCCAAGGCCGCCCTGCCCGACGACAAGACCTGGACGTGGGAGGACTACGTCGAGCTGGCCGGCAAGATCAGCGCCGGCAGCGGCGGCAAGGTCACCGGCACGCAGCTCAGTTGGAACCCCGCCTACCTGCAGATCTACGCCACGCAGAAGGGCGAGCCGTTCTACGACGGCAACAAGCTCGGCATGACGCCCGAGACCATCAAGGAATGGTGGGCGATCATGCAGAACCTGATCAAGGGCAAGGGCGCCCCCGAGGCCGCCAAGAGCTCCGAGATCGGCGCCACCAGCATCGACCAGTCGCTGCTCGGCACCAACACCGGCGCGATGGGCATGTGGTGGAGCAACCAGCTCGGCGCGGCCAGCAAGGCGTCCGGCCAGGAGCTGGACCTGCTGCGGATGCCGAAGATCAAGGGCGCCACCGCGGGCGGCATGTTCCTGCAGCCGGCCATGTTCTACGGGGCCTCCTCCAAGACCGAGCACGCCGCCGAGGCCGCCAAGTTCATCGACTTCATGATCAACGACCCCGAGGCGGGCGCGATCATCCTCAGCGACCGCGGCCTGCCGGCCAGCTCCAAGGTGCTGACCGCGGTCCGCGACAAGCTCCCCGAGGCCGACCAGAAGACGCTGGCCTTCCTCGACGAGAACAAGGGCGAGCTGACCGACCCGCCGGCCGCCCCGCCGAAGGGAGCCAGCGCCATGGAGGACATCCTCACGCGCTACTCGGAGGAGGTCATGTTCGGCCGCCTGACCCCCGATGACGCCGCGCAGAAGTTCATCACGGAGGCCAACGCCTCCATCGCAGGCTGAAGGAGAAACATGAAGTACGCGTTCGTCGGGCTCGGGCACCGCGCGCAGATGTACGTCGACGCGCTGCTCGGGGAGTGGCGCGACGCCGGCACCATCGTCGCCCTGTGCGACTCCAACCGGACCCGCATGGACTACTACGTCGAGCGGATCGGCCAGGAGGTGCCGTGCTTCGCACCCGATGAGTTCGACAAGGTGCTCGAGCTCGCCGACGCGGTCATCGTCGCCACCGTCGACGCCACGCACGCGAGATACGTGTGCGCGGCGCTCGACGCGGGGCGCGACGTCATCGTGGAGAAGCCGCTCACGGTCGACGCGGACGGCTGCGCGGCCATCGCCGCCGCGGCCGAGCGGAGCACCGGAAAGCTGATCGTCACCTTCAACTACCGCTACTCGCCCCGCAACTCCGCCGTACGCCGCCTCCTGCGGGAGAACGTGATCGGCGAGATCACCTCGGTGCACTTCGAGTGGATGCTCGACACCATCCACGGCGCCGACTACTTCCGCCGCTGGCACCGCGACCGGGCCAACTCCGGCGGGCTGCTCGTGCACAAGTCCACCCACCACTTCGACCTGGTCAACTGGTGGCTCGGCGCGGCCCCCGAACTCGTCTTCGCCCAGACCGACCTGCGCTTCTACGGCGCGGAGAACGCCGGCAAGCGCGGGCTCACCGACCGTCCCGAGCGGGCGCAGGGCGCACCCGGGCTCGGCACGGACCCGTTCCTGCTGGACATCTCCAAGGACGAGCGGCTCAAGCGGCTCTACCTGGACGCCGAGCACGAGGACGGCTACCGGCGCGACCAGGACGTCTTCGGCGAGGGCGTCACCATCGACGACAACATGTCGGTCATGGTGCGCTACGCCAACCGCGCCGTCCTGACGTACTCGCTGCACGCCCACGCGCCGTGGGAGGGCTACCGCGTGGCCTTCAACGGCACGGCCGGGCGGCTGGAACTGGACGTGGTGGAGCGGGAGTGGACGCCCCCGCACGCCGCGATCGACCCGAGCGCGGCCTCCAAGGAGCACGCGACCGGGGCCTGGGAGCGGCTCACACTGCGCCGGCACTGGAGCGAGCCGGAGGAGGTGCCCATCGAGTCGGGCGGCGGCGGGCACGGCGGCGGCGACCGCCTGCTGCTCGACGACGTCTTCCGCGGTCCGGGCGACGACCCGCTGGCCCGCCAGGCCGGTTACCGCGACGGCATCCGCAGCGTGCTGACCGGCCACGCGGCCAACGTCTCGGCGCGTACCGGGGCGCCCGTGCGTCTGGCGGACGACGGCACGCGTGTTCTCTGAGCTGGCCAGGATCGCCGCGGCGCAGCGCGGGCTCTACCCGGTCCTGCCGGGGCCCGAGCTGCGCGCGGCGGCGCGGGAGGCCGTCGGGGTGCTCGACCTGACCGCCTCCGACGTACGCGTCGAGCGCACCTGGACCGACGGCGACCTGCACGGCGAGGAGCTGTCGTGGTCGGTCGGGTTCGGGCCGCGCACGCGCGCCTACCTGCTCAAGCCCCGTGACGCCGGCGGGCCGCTGCCCGGGGTGGTGGCGCTGCACTGCCACGCCGGGATGAAGTACGCCGGCAAGGAGAAGATCGCCGACGGTCCCGAGCCGCCGTCGCCCGAGGTGCGGCGGCTGCGCGAGGCCATCTACGGCGGCCGGGCCTTCGCGAACGCGCTGGCCCGGCGGGGTTTCGCCGTGCTGGCGCACGACGTGTTCGTGTGGGGCAGCCGCCGTTTCCCCCTGCAGACCGCTGAGGGGCCGCCCGGCGCGGACGACCGTGGGGATCCCCCGGCCGCGCCCCTCAGCGAACCCGGCCCCGGGGACGCCTCGGCCGCGCCCCCCGGCGAGGCCGGTCACGCGGACGCCCCGGATGCCCCGGACGCGTCGCTCAGCGCGGCCGACCGGTACGACCTGGCCGCCAGGGAGCACGAGCACGTCGTGGCCAAGCACTGCGCCGCGCTCGGCACGTCGTTCACCGGCGTCGTCGCGGGGGAGGACCTCGCGGCGGCGGCCTACCTGCGCTCGCGGCCCGACGTCGGCCCGGTCGGCTGCGCCGGCCTGTCGGGCGGCGGGCTGCGCGCGGCGCTGCTCGGCGCGTTCGACCCCGAGATGCGCGCGGTCGTCGTCGCCGCGATGGTCTCCTCCTTCCGGGACATGCTCGACGGGCACGTCCAGCGGCACACCTGGATGCTCTGGCCGCCGGGGCTGCCGCGGCTGGGCGACTGGCCCGACCTCGTGGCCGCCCGCGCGCCCGAGCCGCTCATGGTCCAGTACGCCATGCGGGACGAACTGTTCCCGGCGGACGGGATGCGGCGGGCCCACACCATGATCGGCGAGCGCTACCGCGAGTCCCCTGAGAGCTACGCGGCCGTCTTCGCCGACGTGCCGCACAGCTTCGACGTGCCCATGCAGGAGCGCGCCTTCGACTGGCTGTCGGCGCGGCTCACGGGGCACGACGACTAGCCGCCGCCCGTTCCTGTCACGGGCGGCGGCTGCCCCCGCCGCGCGGGTGCGCGGTCAGCCGCCCTGTTTCCAGGTGGCGATCAGCTTGTCGTAGTCGAGCGTCTCCGGCTTGCCCCGCTCGTCGGCCAGCTTCGGCGCGGGGGCGCCCGGCTGGTCGAACCAGTATTGGGCGTCGCGCTCCGGGTTGAGCTTGGGGGCGCACTGCCCGCCGTACCCCTGGCGTTCGCGGGACAGCCGCTCCAGGCGGGACAGGATCTCGTCCTGCTGCCTGGCCAGGTTGTCCATCGACTGCTGCGGCGTGGTCTCGCCGGTCACGGCGGTGGCCACGTTCTGCCACCAGAGCTGGGCCAGCTTCGGGTAGTCGGGCACGTTGGTGCCGGTCGGGGTCCACTGCTTGCGGGCCGGGGAGCCGTAGAACTCGATCAGCCCGCCGTACTTCTTGGAGTTCTCGGCGAAGTAGTCGCTCCTGATGTCGGAGTCGCGGATGAACGTCAGCCCGGCGATCGACTTCTTCAGCGACACCGTCTTGGACGTCACGAACTGGGCGTACAGCCAGGCGGCGGCGCGGCGGTCCTGCGGCGTGCTCTTCAGCAGCGTCCACGACCCGGCGTCCTGGTAGCCCAGCTTGTTGCCGGTCTTCCAGTACGCGCCGTGCGGGCTCGGCGCGATGCGCCACTTCGGCGTGCCGTCGCCGTTGACGACCGGCAGCCCCTCCTTGGTCATGTCGGCGGTGAACGAGGTGTACCAGAAGACCTGCTGGGCGATGTGCCCCTGCGCGGGCACCGGGCCGGCCTCGCTGAAGTTCATGCCCGCGGCCTCGCGCGGCGCGTATTTCTTCAGCCAGTCCACGTACTTCGTCAGCGAGTAGACCGCGGCCGGGCCGTTGGTGTCGCCGCCCCGGGTGACGGACGAGCCGACCGGGCGGCAGTTCTCCACCCTGATGCCCCAGTCGTCCACCGGCAGGCCGTTGGGGATGCCGGGGTCGCCGTTGCCCGCCATGGACAGCCAGGCGTCGGTGAAGCGCCAGCCCAGCGACGGGTCCTTGCGGCCGTAGTCCATGTGCCCGTAGACCTTCTTGCCGTCGATGGTGCCGTCGCCGTTGACCTTGTTGGTGAAGAAGTCGGCGATGTCCTCGTAGGCCGCCCAGTTGACCGGGACGCCGAGGTCGTAGCCGTACGCGTCCTTGAACTGTTTTTTGATCTTCGGGTCGGTGAACCAGTCGTAGCGGAACCAGTAGAGGTTGGCGAACTGCTGGTCGGGGAGCTGGTAGATCTTCTTGTCGGGGCCGGTGGTGAAGCTGATGCCGATGAAGTCGTCCAGGTCGAGCGTGGGTGAGGTGACGTTCTTGCCCTCGCCCGCCATGTAGTCCGTCAGGGGGACCACGTAGTCGCCGCGCGAGTGGGTGCCGATGAGGTCGGAGTCGTTGACGTAGGCGTCGTAGATGTTCTGGTTGCCCTGGATCTGCGTCTGGAGTTTCTCGACGACGTCGCCCTCCTGGATCAGGTCGTGCTTGATCCGGATCCCGGTGATCTCGGTGAACGCCTTGGCGAGCTGGCGTGACTCGTACTCGTGCGTGGTGATCGTCTCGGAGACCACGTTGATCTGCATGCCCCGGTACGGCGCCGCGGCCTTCATGAACCAGTCCATCTCGGCGAGCTGCTGATCCTTGTTCAGCGTGCTCGGCGTGAACTCCTCCGACACCCATCTCTCGGCCGCGGCCCTGCCGTCGGCCTCCTTGAAGTCGCTCGTGGGCCGGTCCGCGCTCTGCGTGCA
Organism: Nonomuraea sp. MG754425; assembly: GCF_021699195.1. Lineage (GTDB taxonomy): Bacteria > Actinomycetota > Actinomycetes > Streptosporangiales > Streptosporangiaceae > Nonomuraea. The sequence continues at coordinate 21,156 of NZ_SSXE01000118.1, forward strand.
GCCGGCCGCTATCAGGGCGATCGCGGCCATACCGACGGCCGCGGACCTGCGTGTCCGATGCCTCATCGTTTCGGCTCCTCTTCTCTTAGCCCCATATGCCGATCACGACCGCCACCAGCAGCGCGCAGCCCAGCGCGAGCCACATGGACAGGTCGCTGATCGCGATCCAGCCGGCCAGCACGACGGCGGCGCTGATCAGGCCGATGTAGAGCCGGTCGCCACGGTCGGTCTCGATGCGCAGGAACCCCCGCCTGGCCACCGGAGGGGAAAGCCGCGCCCAGACCGCCATGACGACCAGCAGGAGGGCCAGCCCGGCGAACACCAGGGCCGTCGGGACGGTCCAGACCATCCAGTCGAGCATCGCTAGACCCTCCCCAGCGCGAAGCCCTTGGCGATGTAGTTGCGCACGAACCAGATGACGACGGCGCCGGGGACGATGGTGAGCACGCCCGCCGTGGCCAGCAGCCCCCAGTCCACGCCCGCCGCGCTGACCGTCCGCGTCATCGTGGCGGCGATGGGCTTGGCGTTGACCGAGGTGATCGTCCTGGCGATGAGCAGCTCGACCCAGCTGAACATGAAGCAGAAGAACAGCGTCACGCCGATCGCCGAGCGGATCATCGGCAGGAAGATCCGGACGAAGAAACGCGGCAGCGAATAGCCGTCGATCGCCGCGGTCTCGTCTATTTCCCGTGGAATTCCGGACATGAATCCTTCGAGGATCCACACCGCGAGCGGGACGTTGAACAGCATGTGCGCGATGGCCACGCCGAGGTGCGTGTCGAACAGGCCGACGCTCTGGTAAATCTGGAAGAAGGGCAGCAGGAATACCGCCGGCGGGGCCATGCGATTGGTCAGCAGCCAGAAGAACAGGTGCTTGTCGCCGGCGAAACGGAAACGCGAGAAGGCGTACGCCGCGGGCAGCGCCACGATGAGCGACAGCACGGCGTTCAGCGAGGTGTAGACGATGGAGTTCAGATAGCTGGAATACCACGCGGAGTCGGTGAAGAAAGTGGCGTAGTTGTCGAATGTCACGCGTTGCGGGACGAGCGAGAAACTGCCGAGGATGTCCTCGTTGGGCCGGATGGACATGCCGAACATCCACAGCAGCGGCAGCATGAGCGTGGCCACGTACAGCCAGAAGACCGTGCGTGCCCAGGGGAGCCGGCGGCCGTTGACCCTCGCCATCACCTCACCTCCCCGACCTGGTGAGCACGGTGAAGAAGACGTAGCAGAAGACCTGCACGATCAGGAAGTAGAGCAGCGAGAACGCCGCCGCCGGGCCGACGTCGAACTGACCCACCGCGATCTTCGACAGCAGGATGCTGAGGAAGGAGGTGGCGTTGCCCGGCCCGCCGCCCGTCACCACGAACGGCTCGGTGTAGATCATGAAGCTGTCCATGAACCTGAGCAGGATCGCGATCGTCAGCACCCCGCGCAGCCGGGGGAGCTGGATGTGCCGGAACGTGGCCCACGCCGAGGCCGCGTCGATCTGCGCGGCCTGGAAGTACGGCTCGGGGATCGAGCGCAGCCCCGCGTAGGCCAGCAGCGCCACCAGCGGCGTCCAGTGCCACACGTCCATGACCAGGACCGTGATCCAGGCGTCGGCCGGGTCCAGCGTGTAGTTGAAGTTGATCCCCAGCACGTTGTTGATCGTCCAGCCGCCGAGCCCGATGTCGCCGCGGGCGAAGATCTGCCAGATCGTGCCCACCACGTTCCACGGGATCAGCAGCGGTAGCGCGACCAGCACCAGCGCCACCGACACCCAGGCGCCCCGGCGCGGCATCACCACCGCCAGCGCCACGCCCAGCGGGATCTCCAGCAGCAGCACCTGCGCCGAGAACAGCAGCGTGCGCACCAGCGCCGCACGCACCTCGGGGTCGCGGGAGATCGACTGGAACCACTCCAGGCCGACGAAGACCCGGTCGACGGGGCTGAAGACGTCCTGCACGGAGAAGTTGACCACGGTCATCAGCGGGATCACCGCGGTGAACGCCACCGAGAGCACCACCGGCAGGACCAGCCACCAGGCCCGGTTGTCCCGGCGTTTGAGCGGCGCGCGCGACGCCTCCTCCTCGGCCGGCGCCTCCCCGGTGACCACCTCGCCGGCCACCTGCCCGCCCGCGACGCTCACGCCTGCCCCCTTCCGTTCAGCGGCGCGAGCGCGCCGCACCTGACCTCGTCGCGGAACAGGAACGCGTGCTCGGCCGGGAAGTGCAGGAACTCGACCGTGTCCGGCAGGCAGGGTGCGCCCGCCTCGGTCTTGACGGTCACCCGGTGCTCGCCGACCAGGGCGTGGACCAGGTCGTACGCGCCCATCCTGTCGATCCCGGCCACCCGCGCGGGCACGCCGGGCGAGACCCGCTCCTGGGTGATCCGCACGAACTCGGGCCGCACCCCGATCCGCACCGGCCCGGCGGGCAGGGCCGCCGCGCCCACCTCGCAGGCCTCGACGCGGACGACGCCGTCCACGACCTCGGCGGGCAGCATGTTCATGCCGGGCGAGCCGATGAAGTGCCCGACGAACTCGTGCGCCGGCGACAGGAACAGCTCCGCCGGCTCGCCCGCCTGCACGATCGCCCCGTCCTTGAGCACCACGACCTCGTCGGCGAACGTCAGCGCCTCGGTCTGGTCGTGGGTGACGTAGACCAGCGTGTGGCCGGTGTCGCGGTGGATCTCCTTGAGCTTGCTGCGCAGCGTCCACTTCAGCGCCGGGTCCACCACGGTGAGCGGCTCGTCCAGCAGCACGGCGGCGACCTCGGAGCGGACCAGGCCGCGGCCCAGGCTGACGATCTGCTGGCGGCCCGGGTCGAGCCGGCGCGACCTGCGCCCCAGCACGCCTTCGAGGCCGAGCAGCCGGGAGACCTCACGCACCCGCCGATCGACCTCCTGCCTGGCCACCTTCCGGTTCCGCAGCGGGAAGGCCAGGTTGTCGTAGACCGACATCTCCTCGTACAGGACCGGGAACTGGAAGACCTGCGCGATGTTGCGGCCCGCGGTGGGCACGCCGGTGACGTCGCGGTCGTCGAAGTAGATCCGGCCCTCGGTGGGGGTGATCAGGCCGGAGATGATGTTCAGCAGCGTCGTCTTGCCACAGCCACTCGGACCCAGCAGCGCGTACGCCCGCGAGCCGCGCCACGTCCAGGTCATCGGCTTGACCGCCCACGTCCGGCCGCCGTCGTAACTGTGGGCCACGCCCTCCAGCCGGATGTCAGCCACGCAGGTCCACCTCCGCGGCGCCGGTGGCGAGCAGGCGGCCCCCGTCCTCGTCGAAGACGAAGACGTGTGCGGGGTCCACGTACGCGACCGTGGCCTCGCCGGGCGTGAAGAGCTGCGTGCCCGGCAGGTGGGCGACCAGGTGGCGGCCCCCGTCGAGGAGGAGGTGCAGGAACGTCGCGCTGCCCGTCACCTCCGCGAGCCTGATCTCGGCCGGCAGCTCCAGCGCCCCCGGGGTGTAACGGCCGATCGTCACCTGGTGGGGACGGATGCCGAGCAGGACGGCGCGGCCGGACGCGGGCGCCCCCGGCGCGGGCAGGACCGCCGCGCGGGAGTCCGGCCCGGCCATGCCGGGTAACTCGATCCGGCCGTCCCGGACGACGCCCGGCAGCAGGTTGAGCGGCGGGTCGCTGAGCGTGGCGGCCACGGCGAGGGTGGGCGGGTGCGCGTACATGGCGGCGACGTCGCCGACCTGCCGCACCCGGCCCTCGCCCAGGACCACCGTCGGCGCGCCGAACGTCAGCGCCTCGTTCGGGTCGGCGGTGGCGTACAGCACCACGCCGGGGGAGCCGGCGAACATCGTCTTCAGGTCGGCGCGCAACTGCTCGCGCAGCTTGAAGTCCAGGTTGGCCAGCGGCTCGTCGAGCAGCAGCACGTCCACCGGACGGGCCAGGGCGCGGGCGATGGCGGTGCGCTGCTGCTGCCCGCCCGACAGCTCGGACGGCCGCCGATCCAGCAGGGCGGCGATGCCCATGAGCTCGGCCACCTCGCGCACCCGCCGGTCCACGCCGTCGCGGCGGAAGCGGGGGTCGAGACGGAGCGGCGAGGCGATGTTCTCGTACACGGTCAGCGCGGGATAATTGATGAATTGCTGATAGACGAAAGCGACCGAGCGTTTTCGCACCGAGATTTTCGTGACGTCTTCTCCGGCGACCAGCACGCGGCCGGAATCGGGAGTCAGCAAACCGGCGACGACTCGCATCAGCGTCGTCTTTCCCGCCGTCATCGGACCGATGAGGGTGGTCATTCCGTCGGCTAATTCAAGGTTTATGTCATCGAGCCAGGTCACTCCGCGCTGCCGTACGGAGACGCGGTCGAGAATCACCGTCACTTTGCCCGGTCCTCTCTGCTTCACTCCCTTCTAACATGATCTGTATGAGGGTGCAAAGAGTGCTGTCGGTGCCCGAGTGGACGGTGTGACGTTTGTTTCCCCGGCCTTTCCCGGCCCCGGGGGAATGCGACCGGGAAAGGCTATCGCCGCGACCGGACCGGCCCTGGTCAGGCCGCCGGAGGCCGCCCTAGGGGAGGATGGCGTCGACGTAGCCGCCGTCCACCCGCAGCGCGCCGCCCGTCGTCGCCGAGGCGAAGGGGGAGCTGAGGTAGATCACCATGTTCGCGATCTCCTCGGGCTCGATCAGGCGCTGGAGCAGCGACTGCGGGCGGTGCACCCGCATGAACTCGCGCTGCGCCTCCTCCCACGGCAGCTCCTTGTCCACGAGTTCGTAGACGAAGTCCTCCACGCCCCCGGTGTGCGTCGGCCCCGCGATCACCGAGTTGACCGTGACCCCGCTGCCCGCCGCCTCCTTGGCGAACCCCCTGGAGACGGCCAGCAGCGCCGTCTTCGTCATGCCGTAGTGGATCATCTCCTGCGGGGTGACCACGGCCGAGTCGCTGGCGATGTACTGGATCCGGCCCCAGCCGCGCTCCCGCATCCCCGGCAGGTACGCGCGGGTGAGACGCACCGCCGCCAGCACGTTGACCTCGAAGTAACGCCGCCACTCGTCGTCGCTGATCTCCAGCGCCGGCTTCGCGCCGAAGATGCCCAGGTTGTTCACGAGGATGTCCACGTGCGGGAGCATCCGCAGCACCCGCTCGCAGCCCTCGGCCACCGAGACGTCGCCCGGCGCGGCGACCAGGTCGTAGCGGAAGCTCTCGCCGCTGACCCGCTCGGCCTCGATGCGCTCGTCGTCCATCCGCTCGATGGCCGAGGCCACCGAGCCCTCGCCGCGCCCGTTGATGCCGACGCGGGCCCCCGCCCGTGCCAGCCCTGTCGCTATGGCCGCCCCGATTCCCTGGGTCGAGCCCGTGACCAGCGCCGTCCTGCCGCTGAGATCGATACGCATGATGTTCCCCCTGCCCGCCATTCTCCGTGATCAGATCATGACGCCCCCCGGCGGGGTGGCCGCGTAGGCTGGGGACGGCGTGGAAGGGGCGTGGGTGCACCGGATCCTGTGGCTGGTCGTGACGGTCGCCTTCGTGGCGGGCCTGCTCGTCCCCGGAGACCCCGAGCCCGAGGAGTGCCCGTCGCGTGACACCCGGGTCACGGCCCCCTACGCCGTCACCGGCTACTGGGTCATCCCGCGCGCCGACCGCTGCGTCACCCAGCGCATGGTGGAGGCCATCCACGCGATCGGCGGCGACACGCTGATCACCTTCGGCCCCCGGTTCAACGCGCGGCCGGACCCCGACTTCCCCGACTGCCAGATGGACGGCCGGCCCTGCGCCGAGTTGCCCGGCCGGCGCGTCCGCCAGGTGTACACGTACCTGACCAGCGAGGAGTTCGGGCAGAGCATGCTGCGCTGCCCCGGCATCGACCGGCGCGTCGAGAGCGGCGGCCGGACCTTCTACCGGCTGACGCTGGCCGGTTCCTGCGCCGCCGCCGAGCACGACCTCGTCCTCGTCGCCACCGACGGCGACGGCGTGGGCAACCTCGTGCGCGAGGCGAGCGCGTACGGCATGACAGTCTTCCCCGGCCTGCCCGCCGCCCCGCAGCGCGAGGACAAGCCGTGGGAGCCCGACCTCGCCCACACCGCCGCGCTGGAGTCGTTCACCGCGCGGGTGCTGGCCGGCTACCGGGAGCGGTTCGCGGGGCAGCCGGGCTTCGGCGGCGTTTACCAGTCGTTCGAGCTGGCCATGCGGGCGCGCGCGGACAAGGACCCGATCATCTCCCTGTACGCGGCCCAGCACGCCGTGGTCGCCGCCGCGCTGCCGGGCAGGAAGATCGTGGTCAGCCCGTACATCGACGCGCGCAGGGGCCGCGGGTTCCCGCCGTCGCAGGTGGCGCAAGGGCTGGCCGACATCGCGGGCACCCGCGCCGGCGCGCCCATGGCGGTCGCCGTCCAGGACGGCCGGGGCACGGGCAAGGTGCCGGTGCACGGGCCGCACGAGGCCGGCGCGAAGGTGACGCCGCGGCTCGTGCCCGTCGTGGGCGAGGTGACCAACCGGACGGCGTACTACGGCTCCACCGCCGACTACGTCGAGGCGGCGGCCCGGAAGGTGCCCGGCGGGGTCGAGCTGTGGGTGAACGTCGAAGGCTTCGAGCCCACGCCCGCCGACGGGGAGTGCGGGCGGCTCGATCCGCTGCCGCTGCGCGGGCGCACCACGAAGGCCCGGCTCGACCAGCAGGTGACGGCGGCCGGCCGGCACGCCCAGAAGATCATCTCGTACGGGTGGGACCCGTTCTTCACCTGCCAGGCCCGCCACGACACGCCGTCGCTGGCCGACGACATCGCGGCCGGGTGGCGGCAGCCGATCATCGTCAACGCCTACCCGAAGGAAGTGGACGGGCGGCCCGGCGTCGTCGTCGAGGGCTACCAGCTCCGCGGCGGCACGCTGCGCTTCGAGCCGAGCGGGGCGGTGGCCGCCCAGGAGCGGCACACCCCGGGACGGCTCGAATCGGCCTGGGCGCCCTACCCGTGGCCGTGGACCTCCGTCACCGCCACGAACGCGGCCGGCTACTCCAGCACCACCGCGTACTCCGTCGCCCCGTCCCGTTGAGCCGTCGTCCAGCGTTTCGTCTCAGGGCGAGTCGAGCGCCCGCCGGGCCGCGCCGATCAGATTCTGCGCGTCGATGCCGTACACCGCGGACTCGTTCAGCGTCTTCCACGTGCGCAGGTGGGTCGCCACGCCGGCCTCATCGTCGATCCACAGCTCGGCGTGCCAGTTCTCGACGATGACCTGGCGGTCGTCGTAGATCCAGAACGCCGTGGACGGAGGGATCTTGAGGGGCGCGGAGAAGGGGATGATTCCAAGCCGTACGGTGTCCAGGCCGATGCTTCCCACAAGGCGGTCCAACTGGGCGGCGAGCACCGAGGGCGGGCAGATCAAGGCGCGGAGGGCGGCCTCCCACATGATGAGATGGAAGCGCTTCGAGGAGTCGTACAGCGCCTCCTGCCGCTTCATGCGGGACCGTACGGCCTCCTCGACGTCACGCGGCGACCGCTGGAGCTCCGCATACCTGGCGAAGATGGAACGGGCGTAGTCGGGCGTCTGCAGGATCCCGAACACCATCGAGGACTCCCAGCCCCGGAAGAGCGTCGCATCGGCGTGTGCGCTCAAGTGGGTGTCCTGGACCGGCTTATGACCGGCTGCCAGTTGACGCCGCCACGATCGGATATGGGACTCGAAACCCCGCAGCCTCGCCAGCAACTCGTCGTACGCCTCGGGCCGGCCGGTCGCGTCCGCCCACTTGCGCAGGTCATCCGGCGTAGGCGTCTGCCTGCCGTTCTCCAGCTTGCTGACCTTGGACTTGTTCCATCCGTGTCGTTCGGCGAGTTGCGTGCCGGTGAGCCGGCCGTCGGGGGCGGAGAGACGAAGTTCGCGCAGCCGGGCACCGAGCACCTCCCGCGCCTGCTGGTAGTCCGTACTCACCGGTCCGCACCTCTCACTCCTTCGCGGTGAGCCGCGCCGCGAACTCCTCGTACGGGATGGCGTGGTGCATCGCCGCATCACGCGCCATGGAGTATCGCAGTACCGCCGCAGGTTCCGTGATCAGTTCGACGGCCACCAGGTTGTCGGCGTCGTCGAAGTCGAGCAGCGCGACCAGGCGCGAGTCGAAGAGCCAGAAGTCCTCAGCGGGCAGATCGAGCCGATCGGCGTCCGTACGCCGGAGATTGAAGATCTTCTCGCCGACGGCGCTGTTGCGGCGGGCATTGTCGAGCAGGTAGAGCTGCCCGGCACTGGGAGGATCATCGACGATGCGGACACGCTCGAAACGTTTCCCGAGAGCGGCCTGCCGGCGACGCTCGGCGCACCAGACTGCGTCGACTCCGTGCCAGTTCACGGGCTCGCCGCGGCTGAACTGCGCGTAGGTGTCGGTCTGCTCGTCGGAGGCGTAGCGGCGACGCGTCTCCAGCCGCCACGCGGTGTGCTCGAATCGCGTGAAGAGCCGGTCGAACTCGTCGAGAGTGATGGTGTTCGGCACGTGGGCGACCTCCTTGGGGCCGAAGTCCACGAGCAGCGCACGCGGGACCACGATGGGCCGGTCGTCGTCGCCGAGGTGCCGGAGCTGGGCGAGGTCCTCGGGATCGGTGAGCGGCGGTCCATGGACGATGATCTCGTTCGAGTCGAGATCCTCATGGATGGCGGGGCACCCGTTGACGCCGGAGCTCGTGCCGTTGAAGCGAAGTCGTCGCGCCATGGCCTTTCCCTTCACTGGGAGGACTGTTCCCTCAAGCCTCCACCGAGACGGATGTCTTCATCGTGAGGTTCGCCGCCCTGATTCAGAAACCTTCCGCAACACTGCCGAGCCATCAAGCAACTTCGCGAAACCTCTGAGGCGCTGCCCAACGAGCCACGGTTACGGTTCCTGCCATGGACGGTCACGGGTTCCCACCACGGCGGCGGAGGCGTACCGAGCTGGTGGTGCCCGGCTCGCCGACGATCAGGACGGGAGCGCGGTGGTGAGTGCGGACCAGGCTGCCGGTGTGGTGGAGGCGGCCGACGACTACCGGTGGGTGCTCGACGTGCACGCGCCGCACATGGCCTCGTGGAGGCAGCGGATCGAGGTCGATCGGGACGGCTGGTGGTGGCTGGTGGACGGCACCCGGCGGCGCGGGCGCAGGCGGTCCACCTGGCGGCCCGCCGACGAGTACGACGCGTATGCCGTGGTCGCCCTGCTGCACACCCTCAACGACGTCAGGATGACTCTGTCTCCCGAGGTCCGCAGGTGGGCGGACGACCACCGAGTGACGCACCAAGCCCTGCGGACGTGGTTCGACATCAGGGCGTACAGCCTGTTCGTCCGGCACCTGCTCATGTGAGCCCGCGAAACCGCCCCGGTCCCTCCGGCGTGGGCTACTGCGCCGGTCCGGTCCTTCGGCGGTGGCGGACGGTGGTGTTCCTGGCCCAGATCAGGGGCGGGAGGTCGGCGGGTGCGGCGGGGGTCACCCCTTCGTCGCACCGGCGGTGAGCCCGCCGACCAGATGGCGCTCCGCGATGGCGTAGAACCCGAGCGCCGGCACCATGGCCAGGATCAGGTAGGCCAGGATGCGGGCGGTGTCGGAGGCGTACTGGCCCTGGAACTGCTGGATGCCGAGCGGCAACGTCCAGCTCGCCTCGTCGCTGAACACCACCAGCGGCAGCATGAAGTTGTTCCAGCTCCCCACCACGGCCAGGACGGACACGGTCGCGATGGCGGGCCGGGCCATCGGCAGCAGGATCCGCCAGAAGAAGCCGAACGGCGAGCACCCGTCGATCGTGGCCGCCTCCTCGATCTCGCCGGGGATGCTGCGGAAGAAGCCGCGCAGGATGATGATCGTCAGCGGCAGGCCGAAGGCGGACTGCGTGAGGATCACGCCGAGCGGGTCGTCCAGCAGCCCCAGCGTGCGCAGCAGCACGAAGATGGGCAGGATCGCCACCGCGAACGGGAACATCAGTCCCGCCGTGAACAGCGTGAAGTACACCTCCCTGCCACGGAAGGCGAACCTGGCGAAGACGAACGCCGCCAGCGCCGACAGCGCCACGGTCACCACGGTCGTCGTCACGGCGATGAACGTGCTGTTCCACATCTGCCGCCAGAACGAGCCGGAGACGAGCACGTCGGTGTAGTTCGCCGTCACCCACGCCGTGGGCAGGCCGAACGGGTTCTCGGACAGTTCGCTGTTGCTCTTGAAGCCGCCGAGCAGCGCGTAGACGACCGGGATGGCCATGGACACGCCCACGATGATCGCGATCACGTGCAGCGGGAGCGTGTGGCGCCGTCGCCTGGCCGGCCTCCGCCTCGCACGGTTCGTGGCGGCACGGGTCATGATCGGCCCCCTTGGGAGGTCATCGCGCCCTCGAGATCCCGTCTCATCACGAAACGCTGGTAGACGAGGGCGAAGACGAGGCTGAGCGCGAACATCACGACGCTGATCGCGCTGGCGTAACCGACCTGGGAGCGCTTGAAGCCCCAGTCCATCATGGTGACGGCCATCGTCTCCGAGGAGTGCGAGGGCCCGCCGCCGGTCAGGATCCAGACCAGGTCGAAGAGCTGGATGGTGTAGATGACGGACAGGAAGACGCTGATCCGGATCGTCGGGCCGAGCAGCGGCAGGGTGACGTGCCGGAACGTCCGCCAGCCGGTGGCCCCGTCGATCTGGGCGGCCTCGATGAGCTCGTTCGGGATGTTCTGCCGCCCGGCCAGATAGATCATCATGTGGAAGCCGAAATATTTCCACGTCATGACCAGGAAGATCGACGGCATCACGGTGCCGGGATCGGCCAGCCACTCCGACTCCAGCCCGACCACCGCCAGGAGCCGGTTCGCCAGCCCCGACTCGGGGGCCAGGATCAGCGAGAACAGCACCCCCGTGATGACCTCGGACAGCACGTACGGAGCGAAGAACAGCACCCGGTACAGCGCCCGCCCGCGCATGCGCTGGTTCAGCAACATGGCGACGGCCAGCGAGAACGGCAACTGCACGCACACCGACAGCGCCACCAGGACCAGCAGGTGCCCCATGTCCTGGGCGAAGATCTCGCTGCGGAACAGCCGGGTGAAGTTGTCCGCCCCGATGAAGTCGGTGGGCAGGCCGCCGAAGCCGTTCCACCTGAACACGCTCGCGTACAGGGCCACCAGCATGGGGGCCACGACCAGCATGAGGAAGAGCACCAGCGCGGGCAGCAGGAACAGGGCGATGCTCACCCAGCGTCCACGCCGCCTGGGGGCGGGGGCGGGGGCCGGAAGCCTGAGCGCCTCCGGCCCCTTCGCGAGCGTCGTCATCCGGCTTCGCTCTTGGCCACTTCGGTGATGTCCCGGCCGACCTCTTCCGGCGTCTTCGTACCGGCGATCAGCTCCGCCACGCTGTCGTTGACCTGCTGGCCGACGGCCGGCGGGTAGGCCTGGTCCAGGTAGAGCTGGTAGCCGCCGGCCCCGGCCAGCAGGGTCGCCACCTGCTTGAGGTTCGGGTCCGTGACCGCGCCCTCCTCGCCCTTGAGCACCGGCAGCACGCCACCGGACGCCACGGCCTTGGAGTGGTTGCCCATCTCGGTCATGAACTTGACGAACTCCACGGCCTCCTTCGGCGCGTCCGTCCCGACGGCCAGCCCGCCGCCACCGCCGAACGCGTCCCCGATCGAGCCCTTGCCGCCCTCGACCGCGGGGAACGGGAAGAAGCCGAGGTCGTCACCGAGGCCCTTGCCCGAGTCGGTCTGCACGCTCGGGGCCCACTGGCCCATCAGCTCCATGGCCGCCTTGCCGTTGCTCACGGTGGCCGACTGGCCGTCGGGGGTGGAGTACGCCGCGCCCAGGAAACCCCTCTGGAACGGCTGGAGGTCGGCCAGCGCCTTCACCTGCTGCCCGGCGGCCACGAAGTCGGGCTTGGTGAAGTCGTGATCCACGGCCGCCTGCTTGAGCGCGTCCAGGCCGGCGATGCGCAGCGCGAGGTAGGCCCAGTAGTAGTGGCCCGGCCACTTCTCCTTGCCGGCCAGCGCGATCGGGGTGACGCCCGCGGCCTTGAGCTTCCCGACGTCCTCGAGGAAGGCGGACCAGGTGGCGGGCGGCTCGGTGATGCCGGCCTTGCCGAAAAGTTTCTTGTTGTACCAGAAACCCACCAGGCCGATGTCGGTCGGCAGGCCGTACGTCTTGCCGTCCAGTTGGTACGCGCTCAGCGCCGCCGGCGTGAAGGTCGGCAGGACGTCGGCGACGTCACCCGAGATGTCCTTGACCAGGCCCGCGTCGACCTGCTGGCGCAGCACGCCGCCGCCCCAGGAGGCGAAGACGTCGGGTGCCTTGCCCGACTGCGTGATCGTGGTCAGCTTGGCCTTGTACGCCTCGTTCTCCAGCACCGTCGCCTTGATCGTGACGTTCGGGTGCGCGGCCTCGAACTCCTTGGCGCGCTGGGCCCAGAGCGACTTGATCGGATCGGCGGTCGACAGGTGCCACCACTCCAGCGTCACCTTGGCGGGCGCGCCGCTCCCGTCCTGAGGGGCCTGCGCCCCGCCGCCGCCACCGCAGCCGGCCAGGAGCACCGCGGTCGCGACCAACACCAGACTGCGTTTCATAGGGGACCCTTCGTCTGCCGGAGTCGAAAGTTTCGCTAACCCCCCGATAATTTCTTTGGCGTGATCGTAGGTAAACGCCAGGTAAAGCGTCAACACCTCGGCCGGGAGCGATCCCAAACCGAAACTTTCGGATACACTCCCGATTTGTGTCAGCGAAGAGGCGGGTGACGATCGCACTGATCGCGGAGGAGGCCGGGGTCTCCATCCCGACGGTCTCGAAGGTCATCAACGGGCGTCCGGAGGTCGCTCCGGCGACCCGCCACCGGGTCGAACGACTGCTGCAGGAGCACGGCTACCAGCGGCGCATCAGCCAGGACGACACCCCGGCGGGCCTGGTTGACCTGGTCTTCGCGGAGATCGAGTCACCCTGGGCCATGGAAATCGTCCGAGGGGCCGAGGGCGCGGCCCACGAGGCGGGGGCGAGCGTGGTCATCTCGGTCCTGCACACGCACGCGGGTCCGGGGCGCGACTGGCTCGAACGCCTCGCCGCCCGCCGCACGGACGGTGTGGTCATCGTCGCCTCGCGGCTCTCCACCGGCATCCAGGCCCAGCTCAGCGCCCGCTCGCTGCCGTTCGCGGTGGTGGACCCCGAAGGCGAGCCCGCGCCCGGAGTCGTCTCGGTCGGGGCGACCAACTGGAACGGCGGCCTCGCCGCCACCCGCCACCTGCTGGAACTCGGGCACCGCCGCATCGGCATGATCAGCGGTCCCGCCGACATGCTGTGCAGCCAGGCCCGCATAGACGGATACCGGGCCGCCCTCGAGACGGCCGGGCTGCCCGTGGTGCCCGACCTCATCAGGCGCGGCACGTTCCTGGTGGAGTCGGGCCACGACCAGGGTCACGCCCTGCTGTCCCTGCCCGAGCCGCCCACGGCCATCTTCGCCGGCAGCGACCTGATGGCCTTCGGCGTCTTCGAGGCCGCCAGGCAGCGCGGCCTGCGGGTGCCCGAGGACCTCAGCGTGGTCGGCTTCGACGACCTGCCGCTGGCCAAGTCGGCCTGGCCGCCGCTGACGACCGTCCGCCAGCCGCTGCAGGAGATGGCGGCCCTGGCCACCCGCACCGTGCTGGCGATGGGGCACGGCGAGGTGCCGGAGACGAAGCGGGTCGAACTCTCCACCGAACTGATCGTCCGCGAGAGCACCGCCCCCTACGACCAGTAGGCCACCGTCCGGGGCGGCGGGGCTCGCTCCTCGTATGCCTGTTCGCCTTGACCGTAAGCATCTTGCGACAGACCATCGCCATATCCGGAGAAGATTCGAGCATCATCAGGAAGGGCGAAGCATGCGACTTCGACTGCTCGGGAAGAACTCCAAGACCGGCGGCTGCCCAGCCCTGTACGAGACCGACCGTGGCACCATCGTGGTTCAGGGCGACCAGGTCACCGACCCCGAGGCTCTCGCCGACATCGTTGACGCGCTGCCGGGCGAGACGTTCGTGGAGATCCCCCGGGACATCCTCCGCTTCGCCGACAACCCTCAGGAGCACTGAGCGTGAACCTCGTGACCGGCGAAGAGTTCGCACGGCTCTTCGAGGACTTCGAGCATGCCGCCTTCCGGCTGGAGGTCCGCGACCGCTACAACATGCCGGACGAGAGCCGCGGGTTCGAGCTGTTCCTCCGGGGCCTGCCGGATCCGGACGAGGACGAACTCATGGGGCCATGGTGCGACATGGTCCGCCGTGCCACCGCGGACGGCAAGCGCTTCGAGCGAGTGCGCGTCGTCACCGAGCCGCACAGCGACTACATCCGGTTCGAGATCGCGGGCACCCATCTCAACGTCGCGGCCGGTGAGGACATCCGTTATGTCCCCCGGGGTCGTACGGCCAGGCTCGACCTGCCGGAGCACGACTACTGGATGTTCGACTCCCGCGTGGTCGCCCTGATGCACTTCGACGCCGATGACCGGCTGCTCGGAGCAGAGCTCATCACGGACCCCGAACTCGTGGTACGGCACTGCTACTGGCGGGACGTGGCGTGGCACCATGCCACGCCGCACGACGAGTACGTCGAGCGATAGAAACCTGTTTGTGGCAAACCCCCAGCACGCGCGTGAAGCCCTCGGGCACAGGCTCCGTGAGCTCCGTCAGAACGCCCGTCTCACCGGGTACGAGCTCGCGGAGCAACTCGGCTGGCAACAACCGAAGGTGAGCAAGATCGAGAATGGGCGGCAAACGCCATCGCGGGATGACGTTCTCGGCTGGACCCGCATCACGGGAGCCGCCGAGCACGCTCCCGATCTGATCGCGACCCTGACCAACCTTGAGACCATGTACGCCGAATGGCGCCGTCAGTTGCGCGCCGGTATGCGGGGCCGTCAGGAGTCCATCAACGAACTGGAGGACAGGACGACGCTGATCCGGGTGTTCGAGAATGTCTTCGTACCCGGATTGCTGCAGACGTCGGAGTACGCCCGTTCTCTGCTCGAGGAGAGCGCCGAGTTCTACGAGGTCCCGGACGACGTCGAAGAGACCATTCAGGCACGGCTCCGCCGCCAGGAAGTGCTCTACCAAGGACGCAAGCGGTTCCACATCGTCGTCGCCGAGGCAGTCCTTCGCTACCGCTTCTGTCCCGTCGAAGACATGATCGCCCAGCTCGATCGGCTGATGACGTTGTCAGCTCTCCGCAATGTGCACTTCGGTGTGATCCCGTTCGACGTGCGTCCGAGGCTCTCGGCCCCGCATGGCTTCTGGATCTATGACGAGCGTGTGGTGCTGGTCGAGACCATCGCCGCCGAGCTGACCCTGACGCAGCCACAGGAGATAGCCCTCTACGGGAAGGCGTTCAACTGGCTGGCCGGCTCCGCGTTGTACGGCATGGAGGCCCGGCGCCTGATCACCGGAGCCGCTGACGACCTGGCGTCGCAAGGGTCTTGATGCTACGCGATGCGGCCCGGCGACCGTGGCTGCCATGTTGAAGCATCTTTGAGCATCCTTCTTGCTGAGGCGGAATCCATGCTCTTACCGTCGCCGCATGGGCAGTCACGGGTCCGAACCCCTTGCAGCGTCCGTCCCGGTATCGGGCACGGCCGAGGACTTCCGGTGGGTGCTCGATGTGCACGCGCCGCACATGGCCTCGTGGAGGCAGCGGATCGAGGTCGACCGGGACGGTTGGTGGTGGCTGGTGGACGGCACCCGTCGGCGCGGGCGCAGGCGTTCCACCTGGCGGCCGGCCGACGAGATCGATGCCTACGCGGTGGTCGTGCTGTTGCACACCCTCAACGAGGTCAAGCTGCGGCTGCGTCCCGAGGTCCGCGCGTGGGCGAACCACAACCGCCTGACCGACGAAGCCGTGCAGGCGTCGTTCGGCGTCCGGGCGTACAGCTTGTTCGTCCGTCACCTGCTCATGTGAGCCATATCCGCCGGTCGTCCCGGTCATTTCGTGGCGGTTCTGGGGCGAGTGAGGTCGATTTTTCGGCTTTCGACGTCGAGAGACAAAACCATGGAATAGTTCCTCTCGTCGAACCCGCCGACTGTTTCGAAGAATTTTCCGTTCGACGTGCCATCCGCCCTGATCGTCATCGGCGGCTGGGCCTGCCCGCCGGACCTGCTGTGGACGACCAGTTCCCAGAGGCACCAGCATGGTCCGTAGGCCATGACCTGAAAGCCGCCCGGCTCGCCTTCTTCGAGGCTGTAGACACGTTTGTCGAAATATCGACCGCGGTTCTTCGCGTTTTCGTCGTAGTAGACGGCGGGCAGGGTCTCCCCCTCGCTCAGATCGAAGGCGATCGTTTCCAGGGCCCCTCCGCCCTGCGGGTCGGCCCGCAAGAGTGCTCCGCGTGGCGCGGGCTTACGGCTGCGGACGCGCAGCTCGATGTTGGTGATGTCGACCGCGAGCCGCCGGTTCCCGGTCATCTTCACCTTGTACGAGCCGGCCCAGCGGCATTCGTCTGCGCAGAACGCGAAGAGCCGCTTCCCGCCCGTGTACCGGAGCAACTGGGACACCGTGTCGATGTCGGGGCGATTTTCTGGTTTGTTGAGATTGTCGAGCTGCCCTGGTGTTAATGGCTTCTCGAAGGCCCAGGTATACCCTCCGTCCTCGGACAACTGCTCCACCTCGACGTAGAGGGGTGGCTGCGTGCCGAGCCGCTGGTCTTTTCCTTGTTCGGCGCCGCGTTGGGCGAGATCCTCCAGTCGTGGGGCGAAGCTGAAAGTGAATGCGGAGCTGATGACACTGGCGAGAACGACGAGGATGATCTGAAAAGTCCGGGTGCCGGTGTCCAGGCGAAGGCGTCTCGGCCGGGGCGCCGGCTCGGCTTGGCTGGAGGGCGAGGTCCGGCGCCTCCGGGAATTTCTGCTGTTTCCCATGCGGGCTTCTCTTGCCAAGATCTGTTCTTGGTAATCCAGCCGGCACGTCAGCCATCAGCGTTACGCACATCGTCTTCGGAAAATGCGGTGTATTTGTGAAGATATGTGCGGTGGGGTGGTCAGTGGAAGAAGGAGCGGCGGGGTTGCTGGCCGGAGAGGCTGGCGATGCAGCGGTAGAAGCGGATGCCGTCCTCGAACTGGGACTGTGAGGGTGGCATCACGTCCGCCGTCCACCGGGTGGCGGCGTAGTCCCGCGCCGTGCCGGTCCTGGAGGCCAGCAGGGTCGCCCGGCTGCACACCTTCTTGACCGTCGGGTGCTTGGCGAGGTCCTGCTGCACGTACGTCTCGGCGTCCTTCGGGATCGGGGCGACCGCGAACGTCTCCCACGAGTGCGTCTCCTCGCAGCCCAGTCGCCTGGCCTTCGTGTCGCCGACGATGATGACCAGGCCGCCCCAGCACTCGGACTCCCGCACGCACGCCGCCTGACCGCCGCGCACCTTCGCGGCCGGGCAGTTCTCGGTGTACGTGTCCAGCCCCTCGAACACACCGGCCTGCTTCGTGGCGGTCGTGGCGGGGGTGGGCACCTGCTCCTGGGCGGTGGTCTCCTTCTCCTCCGGAGGGCCCTGGAGGATCTGGTTGTAGACGAACGCGCCCGCGCCCGCCACGATCACGAGCGACAGGGTGGCGATGATCGCCACCAGGATCCTGTTGACCCCGGACGGCGCGGACGACGCGGGCGGCCTGGTGTCCGGCTGGGCCGGCGGGTTCGTGGGATACCCGGGAGCCGGGCCGGGGGCGAGGTGCTGCGGGGCGAAGGGAGCCGGATGACGTCCCGCGGACTGGGCCGCCGCAAAAGGGGCCGCCGCAAAAGGGACCGACACCAGCGGCGCCGACGCCAGGGGCGCTGAGGCCGGGGGCGCTGAGGCCGGGGGGCCCGAGGACGGCCCGGCGGGCGGCGGTAACGGGACGGCGGCCAGCGCGTCGCGGAAGGCCGCCGCCCCCGGCGTGCGCTCGCGCGGATCGCTCGCCAGCGCCCGCCTGAGCACGGCCGACAACTCCGGCGGCACCCCGGGGAGGTCGGGCACGGGCAGGCGGTGCAGGGCGAGGATCATGGCCAGGTTCGGCACGCCGCTCTCCGGGAAACGCGGCGGACGGCCCGACAGGAGCGCGTACACGGTGGCCGCGAGCGCGTACACGTCGCCCGCCGGTGACGGCTCGGCCAGGTCGAACGCCTCGGGCGGGGCGTAGGAGGGGGTGAGCGACTCGCGGGTGACCGAGGCGTCGGGCCCCGAGGCCGGCATGGTGGCCAGCCCGAAGTCCGACAGCGCGACCTGGCCGTACCGGTTGATCAGGATGTTGGCGGGCTTGACGTCCCGGTGCAGGACGCCCTGCTCGTGCGCGGCGGCGAGCGCGTCGGCGATGCGCACGCCCACGTCCCTGGCCTCGGCGGGGGAGAGCGTCCGCCGGGCCAGCGAGCCGCCGGGGCACAGCTCCAGCACCATGTACGGCCGCCCGTCCGGCAGCAGCCCCGCGTCGTAGACGGGCACCACGTGCGGGTGCCCGGACAGCGCTCCGGCCGCCGTGACCTCGCGCAGGAAGCGGCGCCGGTCGCGGTCGGACAGCAGCACCCGGTTGTCGACCTTGAGCGCGACCTCGCGGCCGACGGACGTCTGCCGGGCGAGGTAGACCACGCCGAAGCCGCCCTGGCCGAGGACGCCGTTGATCTCGTAGCCAGGCACCGATATGTCGGACACGCGCGGAAGCGTACACGTGTGCGGTCGGGCAGGCCCCGAAGATCCCCGCCACGGACGGCTCAGGGGGTGCGGGCCGGTGCCCCGCGCGGCTCGGTAGGGTCGGGTGGCGTGACGACGGAGTTGGAGTGCCTTGCCGAGCGGCTGCGCGAGTTCACGCGGGTCAGGGAATGGGAGCGGTTCCACACGCCGAAGAACCTGGCGATGGCGCTGGCGGGCGAGGTCGGGGAGCTGGTCGCGGAGTTCCAGTGGCTCACGGCGGAGCAGTCGCGCAGCCCCGACCCCGAGACGCTGGCCAGGATGCGCACCGAACTGGGCGACGTCACCCTCTACCTGGTCCGGCTGGCGGACGTCCTCGGCGTCGATCTCATGGAGGCCGCGCGGGCCAAGCTCGACGACAACGACCGCCGCTACGACGCCGACAGTTACCGCGGGTCGGCCAGGAAGGCCCCGCCGACCGTCCCGCCGGAAGGCGCTTCGCCCGCATAACGCCGCCTTCGTGCACATAGGCTGACGGGCATGCGATTTGGGGTGCTTGGGCCGCTGGTGGTCTGGACGGACGCGGGGGAGACCGTCACCATCCCCGGCCTCAAGGTCCGGGCGCTCCTCGTGGACCTGCTCGTCCACGAGGGCCATCCGGTGTCGGTGGACCGGCTGGTGGACGATCTGTGGGGAGCCGAGCCGCCGGCCAACCCGGCGGGCGCGCTCCAGGTGCGGGTCTCGCAACTGCGCAAGGCGTTCGAGGACGCCGAGCCCGGCGGCAAGAACCTCGTCGTCTCCCGCGCTCCCGGCTACCTGCTGCGCGCCGACGAGGGCGGCGTGGACGCCGTGCGCTTCGCCGAACTGCTGGCCCGGGCCGAGGCCACCGACAACCCCAGGACCAAGGCGGGCCTGCTGGGCGACGCGCTGGCGCTGTGGCGCGGCCCGGCGTACGCGGACTTCGCCGACGAGGAGCACACCCGCTCGGCCGTGCACCGCCTGGAGGAGCAGCGGCTGTCGGCGCTGGAGCAGCACGCCGAGGCGCGGCTGGAACTGGGCGAGCACGGCCTGCTGGTGGGCGAGCTGGGCGACCTGGTCAACCGCCACCCGCTCAGGGAACGGCTGCGCGCCGTCCACATGCGGGCGCTGTACCGGGCGGGACGGCAGAGCGAGGCGCTGGCCAGTTTCGGCGAACTGCGCGAGCGGCTGGCCGACGAGCTCGGCCTCGACCCCGGCCCCGAACTGGTCGCGCTGCACCAGGCGATCCTCGGGCAGGACCCGGCTCTGAGCGTGCCCGCCGAACGTCCCGTCACGAACCTGCCCGCCTCCGTCAGCAGGCTGATCGGCCGGGACGAGGCGCTGGCCGAGGTGTGCGGGCTCGTCGAGGAGGAGCGGCTGGTCACCCTCACCGGCAGCGGCGGCGTCGGCAAGACCCGGCTGGCGCTGGAGGCCGCGAACCGCCTGCTCGACGGCTTCACGGACGGGGTCTGGCTGGTCGCGCTCGACCAGGGCCCGCGCTCGCCGGCCGAGGCGGTCCTGGCGTCACTGGACATCAGGGAGGAGGCGGGAGGCGCGGACGCGACACCGGCGGCGCGGCTGGCGGCCGGGCTGCGCTCCCGGCGGGCGCTGCTCGTGCTGGACAACTGCGAGCACGTGGTCGAGCAGGTCGCCGAGCTGGCCGAGGTGCTCCTGCGGAGCTGCCCCGGCCTGCGCATCCTGGCCACGAGCCGGGAGCCGCTGGCCGTGGCGGGCGAGGTGCTGTGGAGCGTGCCGCCGCTCGACCTGCCCGCCAGCGCCGACCTGGCCGCCATGGCCGGCTCCGACGCCGTGCGGCTCTTCGTGACCAGGGCCGCCGCCTCCGCCCGCGGGTTCCGGCTGGAGGCGGGCAACGCGCAGGCCGTCGCACAGCTCTGCCGCCGGCTCGACGGCATCCCGCTGGCGCTGGAACTGGCCGCGACCAGGGTGCGCGCGCTCGGCGTGCAGGGCGTCGTGGCCCGGCTGGACGACAGGTTCCGGCTGCTGGCCACCGGGCAGCGCGGCGCGCCGGCCCGTCAGCAGACGCTCACCGCGGTGATCGACTGGAGCTGGGACCTGCTGCCGGAGGACGAGCGGATCATGCTGCGCCGCCTGGCCGTGCACGCCGACGGGTGCACGCTGGAGGCCGCCGAGTCCGTCTGCGCCGACGGCGACCCCGGCGGTCCGGACGTGCTGGACCTGCTGGCCCGCCTCGTCGATCGTTCGCTGGTGGTGGTCGTGCACGCCCCGACCGGCGTCCGGTACCGGCTGCTGGAGTCGGTCTCGGAGTACTGCGTGGCCCGGATGGCCGACGCCGGCGAGCTCGACCGCGTCCGCGACGCGCACCTGCGCCACTACCTGGAGCTGGCCGTCCGCGCCGAGCCCGGCCTGTACGGCCCGGAGCAGCGCGAGTGGCTGCTGCGCCTCGACGCGGAGGCCGCGAACCTGTGGGCGGCGCTCGACACGGCGGCGGCCCGCGGCGACGGACGCCGCGCGGCGGAGCTGGTGAACGCGCTGGCCTGGTACTGGTTCCTGCGCGGCCGGCTGGCCGAGGGCCGGCGGGCCATGGCCCAGGCGCTCGCGGTCGCGCCGTCCGCCGCCGACGGTCCGGCGCGGGCCAGGGCGGCGGCCTGGGAAGCGGGGTTCGCGGTCTGCACCGGCGGGCAGCCCGACTGGAAGCCCGTGCTGGCGGCGGTCGAGGACCCGGGCGAGCGGGCCAGGGCGCAGCTCTTCGTCGGGCTGCACCTCGACGACATGCCGACCGGCCAGGAGCTGGCCGAACGGGCGCTGGCCACGTTCAGGGAGATCGGCGACCGGTGGGGGATCGCCACCGCGCTCACCCGGCAGGCCATGGACGCCTTCACGCTGCGCGACAAAGAGGCCATCGAGCGCATCGCCGGCGAGAGCGCCCGCCTGTTCACCGAGCTGGGCGACCGGTGGGGGCTGCTGCGCGCCACCGAGTGGCTGGCCTCGCTCGCCGAGATGCGGCACGACATCGACGAGGCCAACCGGCTGTTCGGCGAGGGGCTGCGGATGGCCGAGGACCTGGAGCTGTGGCCCGAGGTCGCCACCCACACCGCCTGGCTGGGCTGGGTGGCGCTGGAGAGCGGCGAGTACGGGCGCGCCGTCGAACTGTGCGAGCGCGCGCTCAAGCAGGCCGACGCCCAGGGCTACGCGAAGGGCATGACCATGGCCGAGATGGGCGTGGCCTACGCCGCCCGCCGGGTCGGCCGGCTCGACCTGGCCGAGCGGCACCTCAACCACCTGCTCGAAGGGCTGTCCCGCGACCCCGACGCCGAGCCCGCCCTGCACCTGCCCGACACCCTCATCGAGCTGGGCTGGCTCACGGACCTGCGCGGCGACCCGGCCGCGGCCATGGCGCTGCACGCGGAGGCGCTCACCTACGGCTGGAGGATCGGAGACCCCCGCACGTCCATCGGCGCCGTGGTGGGCGCGGCCTCCGCGGCCGGGCCCACCGAGCAGTCCGCCCTGCTGCTGGGGCTGGCGGCTGCCGCCAGGGACTCCTACAGGCTCCGGCCGGGGACGGCCGAGCGGGAGGACGTCGAAAGCGTCACCACGCGGGCCCGCGAGGCGCTCGGCGAGGAGGCGTTCGCCGCCGCGTACGCGCGCGGCGGCACCTACAAGCTGGACGACGCCCAGAAACTGCTCTGACCCCGCTCCGGACCGGCCTGCGCTCCGGACCGGCCTGCGTTCCGGACCGGTCCCGGCGGCGGTCACGACAGGTAGGCGGCCAGGCGGTCGAAGAACTCGTTCCAGCCCGCCCTGGCCCCGTCGGCGTGCTCCTCGTCGGTGTTGACGCCGGACTGGTGGAAGCGCATCTCGGTCCTGCCGCCCAGGTCGGCGAAGCCGATCGTCACGACGGACGCCGGGCTGTCGCCGGGGGCGTCGGGGTCGCCGGTGGTGAACACCAGCCGCCCCGGCGCCGCCACCTCCCGATACGTCCCGTCCAGCGTCACCTCGAAGCCCTCCTCGCCCACCAGCGTGGCCCGCCAGACCCCGCCGGGCCAGGCGTCCAGCGTGATCCGGCCCACCGGCGTGGCCAGCGTCCGCGGCCCGAACCAGCGGGAGAAGCGCTCGGGCTCGGTCCACGCCGCCCACACCCGCTCCCGGGGGGCGTCGAAGACGCGGGTGAGTACGTACTCGGCGGTCTGGGTCATTGGTCCTCCCTGCGGGGCCGCTGCGATGACTCCACGGTGGCCCCGCGGGCTTACGATCCCCTTCTCGCGGCCTTTAGACGGTGGCACGCTTGGACATATGAGGATCATCCGCGCCGCGCAGGTGCTCACGGGTCGTCCGGGAGAAGTGATCGTGGACGGAGAGGTCCTCATCGACGAGGGCCTGATCGTCTCCGTCGGGCCGCGCGGGAGCGCGGGGGAGGCGGACGACGTCCTCGACCTGCCCGGCCACACGGTGCTGCCCGGTCTGATCGACGCGCACGTGCACCTCGGCTTCGACGACAAGGTCGACCCGGTCACCCGGCGCAGCCCCGAGAGCGACCACCACCTGCTGCTGCGGATGGCCGAGAACGCCCGCAAGCTCGTCTCCGCCGGTGTCACCACCGCCCGCGACCTGGGCGGGCGCGGCTTCCTCGACCTGGTGCTGCGCGACGCCGTCGAGGAGGGCCTGACCGTCGGCCCGCACATCGTGGCCGCCACCCGGCCGATCACCATCACCGGCGGCCACTGCTGGTACATGGGCGGCGAGGCCGACGACGAACCCGCCATCCGCCGCGTCGCCAGGGAGAACCTGCGCGCGGGCGCCGACTGCCTCAAGGTGATGGCCTCCGGCGGGCTGATGACGCCGGGCGCGCCGCCGAGCTGGGTGCCCCAGTACAACGCCGCGCAGCTCCGCGTGGTCGTCGAGGAGGCCGCCACGCGCGGCAAGGGCGTCGCGGCGCACGCCCACGCGCACGCCTCGATCCGCGACGCCGTCGAGGCCGGGGTCACCACCGTCGAGCACTGCTCGTTCTTCACCTCGGCGGGCCACCGCTACGACGCCGAGCTGGCCGACCTGGTCGCGGCCAGCGGCACGTACGTGTGCCCCACCGTGCACGGCGCGACGGAGCGCATCCGCGAGGTGCACGGTGAGGCCATGCTCGACGCGTGGCTCGCCGGGGTCGCCGCGATGCGGGACGCCGGGATCAAGGTGATCGCGGGCACCGACGCCGGGTTCGCGGTGGGCGGCATCCCGAACGCGACCGACGGCTACGTCGGGGGCCTGGAGACGTTCGTGTCGGTGGGCTACCGCAACGCCGAGGTCATCGAGCTGGCCACCGTGCTGGCCGCCGACGCCTGCGGGGTCGGCGCGGTGGCGGGCAGCCTCGACCCCGGCAAGCGGGCCGACCTCGTCGCGGTCGCGGGTGACCCGCTCGCACGCATCTCCGACCTGCGCGACCCCGCGCTCGTCCTGGTCTCGGGACGGTCGGTCGGGCAGGCGGACGTGGACACCGTGACGCCGTCCGTGGGCTGACCGTTCCCGGCCGGAAACCCCGGCTCGCCCGCCGCCGCACCTGACCGCCACGGCGTCCCACTCCCGCTAGGCTGCCGCAATGGATCTGAAAGAGCAGGTACGCGAGCTGCGCCTGCAGGGCAAGTCGCCCAAGGAGATCGCCCGCGCGCTCAAGGTCTCGCCGTCGGTCGTGGCGCCGCTCGTCCGCGCGATCGGCGCCGAGACCGCCGAGAGCACCGGCACGGGCGAGGCCGAGGTGGCCGGATGCTGGATCAACGTCGGCTGGAGCGAGGGGCTCGGCCTCGACCCGGCGCGCGGCTGGACCGACCAGGCCCCCGCCTCCGGCGTCGGCGGCATGGTGTGCGTGCTCGTCGCCCGGCGGCACACCTGGGACCGGCTGTCCGTCTGCGGCTACCTGGCCGACGTCTACTGCCTCGGCGTCAAGGGCGTCATCGGCCCCGACGTGCTCGACGACCGTGACCTGGTGCGTTTCCGCGAGTACTTCTTCGGCGAGTACCCCGGCTGGCAGGAGGCGCCGATCGAGCTGGCCAGGCACCTGGTGTTCGGGTCGGTGGACCACGCCAGGAAGCTCGGCTTCGAGCCGCACGACCTCTTCGCGCTCGGCACCGACCTGCTCGGCAAGTGGGAGGACGAGTCGGCCATCACCTTCGGCCGCGACGGCAAGCCGTTCTACGCGGAGGGGCCCGAGGACGACCCCGCCAGGGTGCTGCGCACGCTGCGGCGCACCCTGTCCGACGACGAGTTCGGGTACGCCACCTCAGACCGGTGACCAGCGACGTCAGGCCGCGGCGGCCGCAGGCGAGCCCGGTGCCCGGGTGGACCTCCGGCCCGCCGGGGCAGGCGAAAAGGGACGGTTACCGCGTACGCTCACTTCACTTCCGACCTTGGAGTGAGCATGGCAGAGGCGCGCGAGCACACCTTCACCGGCACGAAGGGCCGCATCACGGCCCGCGAATGGCCCCGTGAACGGCCCCGGTACGTCGCGATCCTGGTCCACGGGTACGGCGAGCACATCGGCCGTTACGCGTACGTGGCCGACCGGCTCGTCCGCCACGGAGCCGCCGTCTACGGCCTCGACCACATGGGGCACGGCAGGTCCGAGGGCGACCGGGTCCTCGTCGAGGACTTCGAGGACGTGGTCACCGACGTGCACACCGTCGAGGAGCACGCCAGGGCCGCGCACCCGGGGACGCCCGTCGTGCTGATCGGCCACTCGATGGGCGGCATGATCGCGGCCCGCTACGCCCAGCGGTACGCCTCCGGCCTGACCGCGCTGGTCCTGTCCGGGCCGGTGATCGGGGAGTGGGAGGTGGTGCCCGCATTGCTGGCCTACGAGGAGCCGCCGGACGTCCCGATCGACCCGGCCACGCTCTCCCGCGACCCGTCGATCGGCGCCGCGTACGCCGCCGACCCGCTCGTGTGGCACGGCCCGTTCAAGCGTCCGACGCTGGAGGCGTTCGCGGCGACGCTGGACACGATCGCCGAGGGCGGCACGTTCGGCTCGCTGCCCACGCTGTGGGTGCACGGGGACGACGACCGCCTCGTGCCGCTGCCCGGCAGCCGCGCCGGCGTCGAGGCCGTCAAGGGCGACGACCTGACGGAGCGGATCTACCCGGGGGCCAGGCACGAGGTGTTCAACGAGACCAACAAGGACGAGGTGCTCGACGACGTCACGTCCTTCGTCGACCGCCGGTTGCCCGGCGCGTGAGCCACCGGCGTCACGCGCCGAAGAAGCCGGGCAACGCCCGCACGATCGTGTCCACGGTCTCCTCGGGCGTCCGGCCGGTGCCGTCCACGGCGAGGTAGCGGTAGCCGTCCTGGTCGGCGGCGAGCGTCGTGTCCACGACGTCCACCCGGTCCACCCGGTCACGCCACTCCTGCGTGGTGCGCTTGGCCCGGGTGAGCCGGCGCCGCCGCCGCTCCTCGGGCCGGACCAGCAACTGGACCACGTACACCTCGTCCGCCTCGGGCACGAGGTCGCGGAAGCGCAGGTAGTCGTCGCGGGAGCCGAAGAAGCTGCCCGCGATCACGTTCCGGTAGCCCGCGGCCCAGTAGTTGCGGGCCAGGACCGCCACGTTGGCGCGCAGCAGGTGCCAGAACGCGTCGTCGTACGCGCAGGGGTTGACCTGGCCGAGGTCCTCGGCGTCGATCCGGGCGCCGAGGGACGTGCGGGGGAGCAGCGCGCGGATGATCGTGCTCTTGCCCGCGCCCTCCTGCCCCAGGATCAGGAGCAGCCGGCGGGGCGCGGACGGGGTCTGTTCGTGAGCGGTCACGACCGTGCAGTCTCCCAGAAGGACCCTGGCCTTTCCGGGCCGCCCCCGGTAACCGCCTTGCCCCGACGCCTCAGGCTTTCCGCCCCTGCCGTCCGCCGAAGACCGGCAGCGTGATCGACGACGGATGCCCGGCGTCACGGAAGATCTCGAACCGCGTCGGCCGGGTCCGCACCGCCCGCTCCACCGGCTCGCCGGTCCCGTGGTTGCGGGCGAAGCGCGGGAACGCCCCGCCGGACACCTGCACCCGCAGCCGGTGCCCGCGCCGGAACCGGTACCCGGTCGGATGCAGCTCCACCTCGGCCCTGACCACGCCCTCGCTCCCCGCGGGCAGCCGCAGGACGCCGTCCGTGACGTTGCGGGACACCCCGGCCGCGTCCACGTCGCACAGCCGGACGAAGACGTCGGCGTGGCCCGTGTCGGTCCGCACGTACACGGTCGCCGAGACGGGCCCGATCAGGTCGAGATCGCGGCGGAGCGGCCCGCCGGTGTACACGACCACGTCCGGGCGGGCCTCGACGTCGCGGTTGTCACGCTGCTTCGACAACCGCGGGTCCAGGAGCGGCCCGCCCACCGACCGGGCCGGACGCGCCGGGTCGTAGCTGAACACGTCAGGCGGGACGTCCTCCCCAGGCGCCTCCCACCCCAGCCTCCGGTACGGCAGCAGGTGCAGCGGCGTCGGCGCGGACTGCGGCGGCGGCCACCGGTCGAAGTCCAGCCAGCGCTCCGCCCGCTGCAGGTAGAGCCGGACCGGTGAGCGCTGGAGCTGGGCGGTGTCACCGAGCAGGTGCCCCGACAGCCACGACACCTCCTCCGCCAGCAGCGCCCGCAGCGCGCCGAGGTCGTGCCCCCACGGGCCGATCACGATCCGGCCCGGCCGTCCGGCCTCGCGCGCCGCGACGTAGTCACGAAGCTGCGCGGGCAGGAACAGGTCCCACCAGCCGGTGACCATGCTGGTCGGCGTGGTCATCTTGACCGCGGCGGCGCTGTGGTCGACGTCCGTCCAGAACGGGTCGTCCGCCGCGGCGTGCGCGGCGGCCTCCCGCAGGAACGGCACCCGCTTCCCGATCGCGGCCAGGTCGGACGTGCCGACCGGCACGTGCGCCATGGCCCGCCGCACCCGGCCCGCCTGGCGCGGATCGGGCAGCAGCCCGCCCAGCGGCGTCTCCTCCTGGGTGCCGATCAGCGCGGCCCAGGTCAGCAGGTTGTGCAGGGCGAACACCCCGCCCGGATAGAACGTCGTCCTGAACTCGCTGGCCGTCACGCCCAGGCACATCGCCTCCAGCGGCGGATCGAGGTAGGGCCCGAGCGCCCACTGCGTGAACCCGAGATAGCTCGCCCCCGCCGTCGCCAGCCGCCCGTCGCACCACGGCTGCTCCCGCAGCCAGGCCGCCGTGGCCAGGCCGTCGTCCTTCTCCTGGTGGAAGGCGGCGAACCGGCCGCCCGAGCCGAACGTGCCCCGCGCGTTCTGCACCACGACCTGCATGCCCCGCCGCGCCAGCACCCGGGCCGTCACCCTCGCGTCGGGCCGGTGCTTCCCGTAAGGGGTGCGCATCAGCACCACGGGCAGCGGCCCCGCCCCGCGCGGCCGGTAGCGGTCGGCACGCAGCACGACCCCGTCGGGCATCGGCACCCCCAGGTCGTGGGCGATCCCGATGTCGGGGGTGGTCGCCTCGGGCAGGCCGAGAAGCCGATCGATCAGTCTGCTGAGCATCCTCACGGCAGATCCTTTCGCTCCCGCCAGCGTACGGCCCTCTTTTGCGGACGATCATGCACATACCCGACCTGCTCGGCCATGCGGCGTCCGCGAGGCGATGATTTTTTCCGCCCGCCCGGGTCTGCTTTCACGAGGAGGCGACCATGAGCGACCAGGAACGGGCATTGGCGGCAGGTGTGGCGCTGCTGGAACGGGCGATCGACTACGCGCTCGGCAGCCTGCGCATCGTCACGCCCGCCACACTCTGCCGGCCGACGCCGTGCGCGGGGTGGAACCTCGGGCAACTGCTCGACCATCTCGACGACTCACTCCGCACCCTGAACGAGGCCACCACCGGCCACATCCCACCACCCCACACTCTGTCTCTTATACACATCT